>JAIXZK010000331.1 GCA_027489695.1 Sphingomonadales bacterium | reverse complement strand
GTGGGCGGCGCAGCGCCGCAGTGACGGGAGTGAAACTTTACTGTCGTATTTGGTTGAGTGTCGCGTAACCGTTTAACGAAGAGTCGATAACCATGCTGGGTCGCACCGAACCGCCACCATCCGCCGACGCGCCGGCCACCCAGGGGGTTGAGCTGCGCGTGACGCTGGTGCTGGATCCGGCCACCGCCGAGCGCCTTGATGTCGACCGGCTTGCCGTTCCCGGCGCCGAGATCCGGGTGCTGGCCACCGGCCTTGCCGGCTTTACCAGCAATGGCCCGCTGCAGCGCTGGACCGATGTGCTCGTTGTCGAGGTCGATGCCCGCGATGCCCGCGCGCTGGAAACCTTCGAACGCTTCGTTCGCGATTATGCCGAACGGCTTCCGGTGGTCGGCGCCGTGCGCGACCTGACAGTGCCGATCACCCGCGCCATGCTTCGCGCCCAGGCCGTCGATGTGCTGCCGATCCCCTTCACGCCCGATGACCTGCTGCAATCGATCGAGCATGGGCGCGAGCGGCTGTTCACCCTGCGCCCCGACGCCGGTCGCCGCGGCGGCCGTGTCATCAGCTTCGTCGGCGCCCTGGGCGGCATGGGCAGCACGGCCATCGCCACCCAGGCCGGCATCCTGTGGGCCGAATCCGCCAATGTCTGCCTGATCGACCTTGATGTGCAGTTCGGCAATGCCGCGCTCTACCTCAACGTCCGCTCGCAGCTCTCCCTGGCCGATCTGGTCGAGGCTGGCGAACGGATCGACGTCGAACTGCTGCGTTCGGTTGCCGAAATCCATCCGTCCGGCCTCAGTGTGATCACCAGCCCGCCCGATATCCTGCCGCTCGACGCGCTGACCGCCGACTTCGTCGATCGTCTGATCGCCATGGCGGCCGAGGCCTATGACGTGGTGCTGATCGACCTGCCCAGCGCCTGGGTCAGCTGGTCACTGTCGGCGCTGCAGAAGAGCGACCTGATCGTCATGCTGACGACACTGTCAGTCGCCGGCGTACATCAGGCGCGGCGGCAGCTTGAGCTGCTCGATGCCAATGGCCTCGCCGAGCGCCTGCGCCTCGTCGCCAATCGCGCCGTGGTGCCGTTGTTCGGCAAGGTCGACACCAGCGAGCCCGAGAAGCTGCTTCGGCGCCGCTTTGCCGCGACCATCATCAACGACTGGTCGACCATGAGCACCGCGATCGAGGAAGGCCGCCAGGTCGGGTCCGTGAAGGTCAAGTCGCGGCTGGAAAAGGATCTGCGCTGGCTGGTGGCGATGCTCGCCACCGTCGATGCCGTGAGCAGCCTGTGATCTGGCCGAACAAGCGCACGGTTTCGGCTGGCGCGGCGGCCGGAGCTACCACGATCGGCGAACCGACGCCGCCTGCCCCGGCGCCTACCATTGTTGTGGCCAAGGCGGCGCCGGCCGATACACGACGCATCGATCAGTACACTGATCTCAAGGTGCAGATGCACCAGAAGCTGATCGAGCGCATCAACCTCTCGGCGCTCGAAGGCATGACGCGCGAGCAGGTGGGACGCGAGATCGGCGACATCGTTTCAGAAATGCTCAAGGAGGTGAACCACGCCCTCAACCTCGGCGAGCGACGCCAGCTGGTCGAAGACATCCTCGACGAGCTGCTCGGCCTCGGCCCGCTCGAGCCGCTGCTCAAGGACCCGACGATCTCCGACATCATGGTCAATTCGGCCAGCATGGTGTTCGTCGAACGGCGCGGCAAGATCGAGGAAGTCGGCACCCGTTTCGCCAATGACGCGCATTTGCTGCGCATCATCGGCAAGATCGTTTCCAACGTCGGCCGCCGTGTCGACGAAAGTTCGCCGATGGTCGACGCTCGCCTGCCCGACGGCAGCCGCATCAACGCGATCATCCCGCCGCTGGCGCTGGATGGCCCGGTGCTGTCGATCCGCAAGTTTTCCAAGACCCCGATCGATCTCGACAAGCTCGTCGGCTATGGCTCGATGACCGCGGAGTGCGCGACGGTGCTGCGCGGCGTCATCAAGGCGCGCCGCAACGTGCTGATCTCGGGCGGCACCGGATCGGGCAAGACGACGATGCTCAACGCGCTGTCGGCGTCGATCGACAACAGCGAGCGGATCGTCACCATCGAGGATTCGGCCGAGCTGCAATTGCAGCAGCGGCACGTCGTCCGCCTCGAAACCCGGCCGTCCAATGTCGAAGGGCGCGGCGAAGTCACCCAGCGCGATCTCGTCAAGAACGCGCTGCGCATGCGGCCCGATCGCGTCATCCTCGGCGAAACCCGCTCGGGCGAAGCCTTCGACATGCTGCAGGCGATGAACACCGGCCATGATGGCTCGATGACGACGGTTCACGCCAACACGCCGCGCGACGCGCTGTCGCGTGTCGAACAGATGATCGGCATGTCCGGCATCGATATCAGCCCGAAATCGGCGCGCCAGCAAATCGCTGCGGCGATCCATGTCGTGCTGCAGTTGGAGCGCCTCTCCGACGGCTCGCGGCGGCTGACCAGCGTCGCCGAAGTTACCGGCATGGAAGGCGACGTCATCCTGATGCAGGAGGTCTTCAAGTTCGTGCGCGAAGGTCTCGACCAGGATGGCAAGGTCATCGGCCAGATGCGGCCGATGGGCATCCGGCCGAAATTCATGGACGTGCTGGTCTCGCGCGGCATCAACCTGCCCGCCACGCTGTTCGACCCCTATCGCAAGTCGGATAACTGAACCATGGCCGCCTATCTCGATCCGCAGCTGATCTTCCTCTGTGTCGTCTTCCTGGCCGTGGTGCTGCTTGCCGAAGGCGCCTTCCTCTATTGGCGTGACGTCAAGGCGCCGCAATCGCGCATCAACAAGCGGATGCAGCTGGTCAACGCCGGCGCTTCCAATGCCGAGATCTTGGCGTCGTTGCGCCGCGAAACCTCGAAAGCGTCGGACAGCGTATTGCCGTCGGTGGTCCGCTATCTCGAAAGCCGCCTGACCCAGGCCGGCATGACGACATCGGCCAATCGCATGCTGTCGGTCATGGTCGGCATCACCGCAATTACCGGCTTCGTCTTTCCGCTGATCGGCGGCATCACCGGCCAGATCAATTCGGCAGGGGGGCTGCTGCTCGTATTCATCCTCGCGCTCGCGATTGGCGTGCTGCTGCCGCTGCTGGTGATCAACTATCGCGCCACCAATCGGGTGAAACAGTTCGAAGCGCAGTTTCCGGTCGCGCTCGATATCTTCGTGCGCGGGCTACGCGCCGGCTATCCGGTCACTGGCGCGCTCGAACTGCTGGTCACCGAAACCCCGGATCCGATCGCTTCCGAATTCGGCCTTGTCGTCGCCGAACTCAACTATGGTTACACATTGCGTGATGCGCTCGCCAACCTTGCTGACCGCGTGCAGACGCAGGACATGGCGATGTTCGTCGTGTCGGTGGCGATCCAGTCGGAAACCGGCGGCAGCCTGGCAGAAATTCTCGATGGCCTGGCGCGCGTCATCCGCGAGCGCGCCTCGATGGTACTGAAGGTCCGGGCGCTGGCGTCCGAAGGGAAGGTCACCGGCATGCTACTGTCGGCGCTGCCGGTTGGCACCTTCTGCTTCATGTTTGTCACACGACCGGACTTCTACCTTAGTGTTGTCGATGATCCCCTGTTCATGCCGGGGGTAATTGGCGTCATCTTCATGTATTGTACGGGCATCCTCCTGATGCGCAAGATGATCTCGATCAAGGTCTGATGATGATTACGGGGGATACCTTTACATCGCTGCTGGTGATGGGGATGATCTTCATCGCCGTCGTGCTGATGGTCCTGGCGCTGGCGCCGATGTTCACCCGCAACATCGACATGCGGGCGCGACTGTCGACAACTGCGACCGGTCCGGTGCCGACGGCGGGCAGCCCCACGCTACGCACCGACCAGACCCAATCTATATGGGGCCGCCTGATCGCCGAGATCGAGCGCCGCGGCCTGTCGCTCACCGATACCAAGGGTGATGTGCTGGCCGAGCGACTGATGCTCGCCGGCTACGAACAGCCGTTCGCGGTGCGCGCCTTCGTGCTGGCGCGGACCGTGCTGACGGTACTGCTGCCGGCGGCAGCGGTGGCCTTCATGGCACTCACCGACAATTGGCCGACCCCGGCCAAGGCCTATATGATCGTGCTGGGCGCCGCTCTCGCCGGCCTCTACCTGCCCAATTTCGTCGTAAGTTCCCGCGCCGAAGGCCGGCGCAAGGAAATTCTCAACGGCTTTCCCGATACGCTCGACCTCATGCTGGTCTGCATCGAAGCCGGCCTGGGCATCGATGCCACCTTCAACCGGGTCGGTGCCGAAATCACCGCTTCGCATCCACTGCTCGCCCGGATGTTCGCCACCGTGGCGCTGGAACTGCGCGCCGGCCGCTCGCGCGAGCAGGCGCTGAAGACGCTGGCCAGGAAGAGCGGCGTTTCCGAGATTTCGGCCTTCACCACGCTGATCATCCAGTCGGACAAGCTTGGTGCCAGCATCGCCCAGGCGCTCAGGGTTTATGCGACCGAAATGCGCGAAGGCCGCCGGATGCGCGCCGAGGAAAAGGCGCATCGCATCCCGGTGCTGCTGTCGCTACCACTGGTCGTCTTCCTGCTGCCGTGCATGGTCGCGGTGCTTATGTTGCCAGCTGGCATCAGCCTGAAACGCTCCATGACAGAGGCCGGCCGTGCGCGCTGAATCCCACCATACCGCACTGCTGCTCGCCGGCGTTTCGGCTTTCCTGCAGCCGACCGGCGCCGCCGCCCGGCCGCAGCCGCTCGATCAGGTTCGGGCCGCGGTCGGCAATACGCCGCTGCCCGACGGCGATTATGCCGCGACCGCGCGCTTCCTGCTCAATGCCAATGACGTCATCGGGGCGCTCGGTGCTTGGCGCCAGGCGGCGATCGCCGAACCGGGATCGGTGACCGTCCTCAACGGCATCGCTGCCTGCTATGATCGGCTCGGCCGCCATGACCTTGCCCGCCGCTATTATGACGAAGCGCTGGCGATCGATCCGCAATCAACGCTCATCCACGGCAACCTCGGCTGGTCGCTGTACCGCCAGCAACGCGACGCCGAGGCGATCCCCTGGCTGCAGCGCGCCGCCGCCGGCAGCGATCCCGAAATCGCCGCGGTCAGCCGGCGCCTGCTGGCGCTGATCGCCGCGCGTCTGCGCGACCAGTCGATCGCCGCCGAACGGCGCGCCGTCGTCGTCGCCATGGCAGCGCCGGCGGCGCGGATCGAGACCGCCGCCAATGGCGAGGCCCGGCTGGTGTTGAACCCGGTCGCCCCGGCGCCCGAACTGGTCGCGCGCCTCGGCGACGATGCCGCCTTGACGATCGTGACGCGCGCCTCGAGCGCCGCCGACGAAGCCGCGGTGAACCGCCAAAACGCCGCGCAGGCCGCGTCGACGGCCCGGGCCGCCAACGCCGCCCGCCCGCCGCTCGCCAGTCCGGCGGCCGTGGCGATGGCGGCAACAGCGATCACGGCAACGCCGCTGCCGGGCGCCGCCCTGCCCCGCGCGCCAGCGGCCGCGGTCGCAAGCCGGCCGGAAACGCTGGCCCGGGCAGAGACGCCAACCCCGGCCGCGCGCCGCAGCGAGCGTCGCAGCCGCTCGCCCGATCGGGTATTCGCTACCCTGGCGACGACGGTGGTGGCGCGTGCCGACCGCGCGATTGCGGCATCGGGCGCCCGACCCCGGTCCGCGCCGGCCGGCGCCACCCGCGTCGATGCGGTCCACAGCGTTGTCGCCAGCGATGTTCTCGCGCGGGCGACCGCGCCGACGCCGCTGCCCGCCGATCGCCGTCCCGCTGCCAAGGCGCTGGCCCAGCAGCCGCCGGCGCGGCCCGCACCGCTGGCGGCCTTGACCCTGGCCTGGTCGCTGTTCGGCCGCTTCGATGCCGACACGACCCCGCTTCCGGCATTGTCGCGGCTCACCCACGGCTGGACGGCGCTGTTGCCGGGGCTGCCGCAGCACCGACAGCCGGTCGCCGCACAACCAGCGATGATGTTCGATCGGCTGCGTC
Source organism: Sphingomonadales bacterium (assembly GCA_027489695.1). Classification (GTDB taxonomy): domain Bacteria; phylum Pseudomonadota; class Alphaproteobacteria; order Sphingomonadales; family Sphingomonadaceae; genus Sandarakinorhabdus. Next base: position 4,053 of record JAIXZK010000331.1, on the reverse strand, counting down.
GGCAATTGGCGCGGATGGCGTGACCAACCAAATCATGATGCGCTGGCCCGGCCTGCTGGCATCCGTCGCGCTCGTTTTTGCCGCGCCCGCGCCGCTGCTGGCCAAGCGCAAGCCGCCGGCAGCCGTTGTAATGCCAACGCCCCCGGTGATCGATCTCGCCACGGCGCTGCCGATCATTGATGCAGCGCTTGCCGATGGCCGGCTGGAAGACGCGCGCGCCGTCGTGCAGCGCGCCCTGGTGAGCGCCGACAGCCCGGAACTGCAGCTTCGCATCGCCGAGATCGCGCTGGCGAGCAACGGGCTCGCCGAAGCCGCCAACGGCTTTACCGCGCTCCTTGGCGACGCCGCGAAAGCACCAGCCCCGACCGCCGCACCGACGAGCGGCGATCCCGCCACGGCCGCGACATTGCCCGATACGACCGCAGCCCCTGCCGGGGCCAGCATCGTGGCGCGGGCGCAGCAGGGCCTCGGCCTTGCCCGGCTGCGCCAGAACCGTCTCGACGACGCCATCGCCGCGCTGGACGCCGCCCTGGCGGCCGACCCCAATCTGCTGCGCGCCAATATCGGCCGCGGCGTCGCCGCCGACCGCAAGCGCGACTGGGTCCGCGCCGATGCCGCCTGGGCGCGGGCGCTCGAAATCGCGCCGACATCGCCGATCGCCCACAACAATCGCGGCTGGTCGCTGCTGCTGCGCGGCCGTCACGCCGAAGCCGAGGCCGATTTCAGCGTCGCGGTCGCGGGCGACCCCCGTCTGGCCGCGGCGCGCACCAATTTGATCTTCGCCCGCGCGCTGCAGGGCAAGTATCGCGAGGCCTTTGCCGCCTCGGACAAGACGACGCTGGCTGCCGATCTGAACACCGTCGGCTTCGGCGCCATGGCGCGCGGCGACAATGAAGCCGCCCAGGCCTATTTCGAACGCGCCATGCAGAAGAACCCGCGTTTCGACCGCACCGCCTGGGCCAATCTGCAATATCTGTTCGACCAGACCCGCGATCCCTCGGCGGCGCTTGACGGCCCGGCCAGCGACAATCCGGCGCCGGCGACGACGCAGGCACCGGGGCAGCGCACCAAATCGGCCGCCGTCCCGATGCCGTCCGGCGCACGACAGTGACCCTGGCCTTGGCGATGGCGCTGGTGGCGCTCGGCTGCGTGCTGGCGGCGGCGGCCTTCGATGTCTGGCGCTACGAAATCCCCGATCTGCTGTCCGTGGCGCTGCTGGTGACCGCGCTTGTTCATGGCCTTGCGACCCCCGGTTTCGACTGGCTGTCGCATCTCGCCGCGCCATTGCTGATGTTCGTCGCCGGCCTGGCGCTGTTTCATTTCGGCTGGTTCGGTGGCGGCGATGTCAAGCTGCTGATCGGCCTTGCTGCCTGGTGCGGGCTGGGCGGCTTCGCGCCTCTGGCCGGGCTGCCGCTGCTGCTGGTGCTGGTCTCCTTCACCGGCGCCGGGCTGGCGGCGACGCTGCTCGTCGGGCGTCGCCTTGCCGGCGGCGTGCCGGCCGACCGGCTGCCGCCGATGCTGCGCCATGGCGGCCCGGTGCCTTATGCGGTGGCGATCGCCGCCGGCACGCTGTGGTGGGCCAGCCGCGTCTTCGTGCCGGCGCTGTAGCGGCACCAGCCGCCGGCCTGGCGCTTCCCTTTCCGCCGTTCCGGCGTAAAGCGCAGCCTGCTCCGGAGCCCGCATGCGTATCGCCTTCGATCACCGCATCTTCACTGCCCAGGTCCATGGCGGCGTCAGCCGCGTCCATGCCCGGCTGGCGCGGGAACTGGCGGCACAGGGCGAAACGGTGCGGATCGTGGCGCCGCTGCACGCCAATGCCTATCTGGCCGGATCGCCACTGGTCGAGGGCCGCGCCATTGCGCCCTCCCGGGCGGGCCGGCTGGCCATGCGGCTGGCGGCGCGGCTGCTGGCGCCGTCACGGCTGGCGGGATTCCGGCCCGATGTGATCATCGAGACCTGGTACGATCCCCCGGCCCCCGCCAGCCGCACGCCGCGTATCACCATCGTCCACGATATGATCCATGAGCTGTTCCCGCAGCATTTCCCGGCCGGCGACCCGACCGCAGCCTGGAAAGCCGCCGCCATCGCCGCCGCCGACCATATCGTCTGCATTTCCGAAAACACCCGCGCCGACCTGCTCGCCTTGCATCCCGGGGCCGCGTCAAAGTCGAGCGTCATCCCGCTCGGTTGCGACCCCTGGCCGGACGGCCCGGCGCTGGTGCATCCGCGGCCCTATCTGCTCTTCGTCGGCCATCGCGGCGGCTACAAGAATTTCGCCGGGCTGGTTGCCGCCCTGGCGCATGCCGGCGCGGCCGTGGATTGCGACGTCCTCGCCATTGGCGGTGGTGCGCTGACGCCGGCCGAGCGCCGCCAAATCTCTGCCGCCGGCCTTGACGGCCGCATCCATCAGCGCGGCGCCGACGATGCCGGGCTGGCGGCGGCCTATCGCGGCGCCGCGGCATTGGTCTATCCCTCGCTCTATGAAGGCTTCGGCCTGCCGCCGCTGGAGGCGATGGCCGCCGGCACGCCGGTGATCGCGGTCCGCGCCAGCGCTATCCCGGAAGTCTGCGGCGACGCGGCGCTCTACGCCGATCCGGGCGACACTACCGGACTAGCGGCGGCGATCACCACTGTCCTGGGCGATCCGGCCCGGCGCGCGGCGCTGGTGACGGCGGGACAGGCACGAGTGGCGATGTTCGGCTGGGCCCGGGCTGCGGCGGCTTGGAAAACATTGTGCGCCGGATTGGTAACCAACGGCTTTTGACCGGGTTGCCTCACGGTCCTCGCCTCGGCAGCAGCGCCCGGCGCAGCCGCGGCAGGAACGGCAGTTGCTGCGCCAACACGGTTTTTGGCGTCACCTGCCAGACACGGCGGGCGTCGGCGGCATCGCGGTCGCGATCGGCGATCGGCATCGCGGGCCCTTGGCGGAAATCGCCCGGCCCCTCGAATAGCGGCAGCCGGCCAAGCCAGGATGCCTCGCTGGTATGCGTCGCATCGGCGCCGAAACCGATATTGGCGACCAGATGCCGTGTTGGCCGCACGGCCAGCCCCTGATTTCGCCATAAAGTGAACAGCCACTGGTAATCCCAGGCATCGACCTCGCCGCGTTCGACAAGGCCGTACATGTGCCGCCAATAGGCGCGCGCCAACGGGTTTCGTGGCCAGGTGCGCTGGATCACCGCCGGCACGTCGCTTGGCGATTCCACATAGAACCGCCAGCGATCAGCCCAGGTCGCCCATCCCCATGCCACGGGGAAGCGCGAGAACCAATGGCCGGGCGGGGCAGCATCGTCACCAAAATACGATCCCGAGACATGGAAAACCGGCTGATCATGGCGATAGCGATCGAGCATTGCTTCGGCATAAGGGAAGAACGCCGGTGCGGGCAGGCAATCATCCTCCAATATGATGCCTTCCGGGACCGCCGCGAAAAAGGCATCGAGGCCGGAAACGATGCGCCGCCGGGCGCCCAGATTGCGATCCGCGAAATGACGGACCACGTGGCACGGCCAATCGAGGCGATCGAACAAGGCCCTTACCTCGGCGACGCGTGCCGTTTCGCCCGGCCGATCGGGGCGCGCCCCATCGGCGATGACATGCAGTGTTTCCGGAGCCGCCGTCGCCACCGCAGCCAGGACCCGCTGCGTATGTACGGGTCGGTTGAAAACAATCATGGCAACGGCAGTTTTCATCAACCGATCCCGAACATCGCCCGCAATTGCAGGCGGAACAGTGGCCGCGTCGAAGGGAAGACGGCATTCATCAGCACCGACGAGACCAATTGGCTGGCGATCTGGGCGAAGGCGGCGCCGATAATGCCGAAACGCGGAATAAGCCAGAGGTTGAGCGCAATACTGACCATGCCGCCGGCCAGCGCCTGCCACAACCCGTGTCGCGCCAGACCGGCATTGACCAGCCAAGTCGATGAAACAACGCCCAGCGCCACCGCCACCGCCGCCCAGGCGTGCAGCGCCAGCACCGGCACCGCGCCGGCATAGGCCGGGCCGAACAACAGCCCGATGATGAACGGCGCCGCCAGCCCGATCAGCACGG
>JAIXZK010000062.1 GCA_027489695.1 Sphingomonadales bacterium | reverse complement strand
TCGGTCATGCTGGTTCCTTTGTCATTCCCGCGCCAGCGGGAACCCATCTCCTGAACCCATCATCCGCGCTGAAACGTCCGGAGATGGGTTCCCGCTTGCGCGGGAATGACGGATTTTGAGTGCGTTACACCCGCTCGATGATCGTGCCGGTGCCCATGCCGGCGCCGACGCACAGGTTGATCAGCGCGGTGCCCTTGCCGGTGCGCTCGAGCTCGTCGAGCACGGTGCCGAGGATCATCGCGCCGGTGGCGCCGAGCGGATGGCCCATGGCGATGGCGCCGCCGTTCACATTGATGCGATCATGATCGATGTTCATCGCCTGCATGTAGCGCAGCACCACCGAGGCGAAGGCCTCGTTGAGTTCGAACAGGTCGATGTCGTCCTTGCTCATGCCGGCGCGCTGCAGCACCTTGGCGGCGACGAACTCGGGGCCGGTCAGCATGATCATCGGCTCCGACCCGATCGAGGCCATGGCGCGGATGCGGGCGCGCGGCTTCAGGCCATATTTCTCGCCCATTTCCTTCGAACCGATCAGCACGGCGGCGGCGCCATCGACGATGCCCGAGGAATTGCCGCCATGGTGGACATGGTCGATCTTCTCGATCTCGGGATAGCGCATCAGCGCGATGGCATCGAAGCCGGGCATCTGCTCACCCATCGCCTGGAAGGCCGGGGCGAGGCTGCCCAGCGACTGCATGTCGGTCTGCGGGCGCATATGCTCGTCGTGATCGAGCACCACTTCGCCGATGACATCGCGAACGCCGATGACGCTGTTCTTGAAGCGACCTTCGCTCCAGGCGCGGGCGGCGCGCTTCTGCGATTCCATCGCATAGGCATCGACATCGGCGCGGCTGAAACCATATTTCGTCGCGATAAGATCGGCGCCGATGCCCTGCGGCGCGAAATAGGTCTTGTAGGCAACGGCCGGGTCCATCGCCCAGGCGGCACCGTCGCTGCCCATCGGCACGCGGCTCATGCTCTCGACACCGCCGCCGATGGCGAACAGCGCTTCGCCGGTCATCACCTTGGCGGCGGCCATGTTGACGGCTTCGAGGCCGGAGGCACAGAAGCGGTTGATCTGCACGCCGGCGGTCGTCTCGGCGTAATCGGCGTTGAGCACGGCGACACGGGCAATGTCCGAGCCCTGCTCGCCGACCGGCGAGACGCAGCCGAAAATCACGTCATCGACATCGCTGGTGTCGATCTGCGTGCGATCGCGCACCGCCTGCAGCACCTGGGTGCCGAGCTGAATCGGCGTGATCTCGTGCAGCTTGCCGTCCTTGCGGCCCTTGCCGCGCGGGGTGCGGACGGCGTCGTAGATATAGGCTTCGACCATTGTTCTTCCTCTCTGCTCCCCTCCCGCTTGCGGGAGGGGTCGGGGGTGGGTGTTCGTCGCAATCACTCAGTTGGGAGTTTCAGGCTTTGCCCACCCCCGGCCCCTCCCGCGTGCGGGAGGGGAGATTAAAAAGCCTCCGCCGGCATCGCCATCACCGCATCGGCGCCCGCCTCCAGCTTGGCGCGGAACGCCGCGGCATCGGGCAGGAAGCGCACCGCATAATAGCGCGCGGTAATCAGCTTGGCGTGCATGAATTCGGGGTCCGCTGTGCCGGCATCCAATGCCGCGAACGCCGCGCGTCCCATCAGCAGCCACATCTGGCCCAAAGCGACAATGCCCATCAGGTGGAGATAGGCCGTCGCGCCGGCGCCGGCATTGTCCGGCCGCGCCATGCCATTCTGCATCAGCCAGAAGGTTGCCTGCGTCAGGTCGCCCTGCGCCTTTTCCAGCGGCGCGGTCAGGAACGCCAGCCGCTCGTCGGTCTTGGCGGCAGCCAGCGTCTCGGCCATCAGCGCCAGCCAGGCCTGCATGCCGCGGCCGCCATTCTGCCCCAGCTTGCGGCCGACCAGGTCCATCGCCTGGATGCCGTTGGTGCCTTCGTAGATCTGGGCGATGCGGGCATCGCGGACGAACTGTTCCATGCCCCATTCGCGCACATAGCCATGGCCGCCATAGACCTGCTGGCTGCCGGTCGCCACGTCATAGCCCTTGTCGGTGCAATAGCCCTTGATCACGGGGGTGAGCAGGCTGATCAGGTCGTCGGCCATTTGCCGCTCTTCCGCGGTTGCCGCCTTCTTCGCCAGATCGACCTGCAGCGCCCCCCACAGGATCAGCGCCCGGGCGCCCTCGTTGAAGGCGCGGCCGTCCATCAGCATGCGCCGCACATCGGGGTGGACGATGATCGGATCGGCCTTGGCCTCGGGGTTGGCGGGGCCGGTGAGCGCCCGGCCCTGGGTGCGGTCCTTGGCGTAGGTGACGGCGTTCTGATAGGCGACTTCGCCCATCGACAGCCCCTGCACGCCGACGCCCAGGCGCGCCGCGTTCATCATGATGAACATGGCGCGCAGGCCCTTGCCCGGCTCGCCGATCATTTCGCCGATGGCGGCATCATAGTTCATCACGCAGGTGGCGTTGGCGTGGATGCCCATCTTGTGCTCGATCGAGCCGCAGCTGACGGCGTTGCGGCTCCCGAGCGCGCCATCGTCGCCGACCAGGATCTTCGGCACGACGAACAGGCTGATGCCCTTGATGTCGTCCGGGAAGCCCGGCGTCTTGGCCAGCACCAGATGGATGATGTTGTCGGAAAGGTCGTGCTCGCCGGCCGAAATGAAGATCTTGGTGCCGGTGATCGCCCATTTGCCATCGTCACGGGCCTCGGCGCGGGTGCGGATCAGGCCGAGATCGGTGCCGCAATGCGGCTCGGTCAGGTTCATCGTGCCGGTCCAATGGCCGGCGACCATGTTCGGCAGATATTTCTTTTTCTGGGCTTCGCTGCCCACCGCCTCGATCGCTGCCTGGGCGCCTTCGTTGAGGCCGGGATACATGCCGAACGCCATGTTGGCGCTGGAAAGATATTCGCTGAACGCCGTGCCGACGACATAGGGCAGCCCCTGCCCGCCCCAGGCCTCGTCGGCCATCAGCGTGCCCCAGCCGGCTTCGACGAACTGGTCATAGGCGGTCTTGAAGCCGGCCGGCGTCGTCACACTGCCATCGGCGTGACGGGTGCAGCCCTCGATGTCGCCGGACAGGTTCAAGGGCGCCAGCACCTGCTCGCAGAACTTGCCGCCCTCCTCCAGGATCGCCTTCACCACATCGGGGGTGGCGCCCGAAAAGCCCGGCAGGTTCGAATAGCGATCGAGGCCGACGACAGTATCGAGGACGAACAGCGTGTCCTTCACCGGGGCGTGATAGCTGGGCATGGCCGTTTCCTATTCGTTGGCAGCGCGGGGGGTCAGATTGGCCTCCACCAGCGCGCAAAAGGCTTGCAGTTCGTCGATGGTCGCATCGATGTCGGCGCGCTGTTCGGAAAGCGCCTGGATGCGGGCCCGGCACTTGTCGAGCGTGACCCGGCGCTGCGTCGAACGCCCGTCTCCAAGATCGTAGAGGTCAATCATCTCGCGGATTTCGGCG
>JAIXZK010000306.1 GCA_027489695.1 Sphingomonadales bacterium | reverse complement strand
TCGACGCGGCGCTGGCGCTGGCCCCCAGCCACTCCGCAGCGGGCGGCAACCGCGCCGCCGCCATTGCAGCGCGGGATGCCCGCCGCGCGCCGGTGGCCGTTGCCGCCAAGGCCAGGCCGGATGCCGATGCCGCGGTCATGGCCGGCGTCGCGCGTGGCCAGGCCGGTGACCCGGTCGCGGCGCTGGCGGCATTCGACGCCGCGCTGGCCATCGATCCGGGACACGCGGCTGCCCATGCCAATCGCGCGCTCGCGCTGCGGGCGCTGGGCCGCGCTACCGAAGCCCTTGATGCGCTCGACCGGGCGCTGGCGCTCGGGCTGGCCGATGCCATGCTGCACAATGCCCGCGGCGAAATCCTTGCCGATCTCGGCCACCCCGACGCCGCGCTGGCGAGTTTCCATGCGGCGCTTGCCGCCGGCGGCGGTGATGCCGGGCTGCACGCCCGCATGGGCCGGCTGCTCGCCGCGATCGGCCAGCACGCCGCCGCCGTCGCCAGCTTCGATGCCGCCCTCGCCCTTGCTCCTGGCCATGCCGCGCTGCACCAGGAACGCAGCGAGGCGTTGACCCTGCTCGACCGGCCGGCGGAAGCGCTGGCGGCAATCGAGGCAGCGCTGGCGATCGATCCGACGCTGCCGCTGGCGGCCGGGCAGCGGCTGCACCTGGCGACACGGCTGGCGGACTGGACCGACCATGCGGCGCGGCTGGCGGACGTTGTCGCCGGCGTCCGCGCCGGGCGGCTGGCGGCGACGCCGTTCGCGCTGCTCGCGCTCGTCGATGATCCGGCGCTGCACCGCGCGGCGGCGACGCGGTTCCTGCAACCGCTGGCGGCCGCGCCCGTCACACCCGCCGATTTCGGCTGGGCGTCGCACGACCGGCTGCGCATCGGCTATTTTTCCGCCGACTATCACGACCATGCCACCATGTACCTGTTCGCCGAAGCGCTCTCCGCGCACGATCCGGCGCGGGTCGAAACCTTCGGCTTTTCCTATGGCAAGGACCGGCCCGATCCGATGCGGGCGGTGGCGCGCGGGGCATTTTCCGAGTTCATCGATGTAAGGGGCGACAGCGACGCCGCGATCGTCGCCATGGCGCGGGCGCGCGAGATCGACATCGCCATCGACCTCAAGGGCCTCACCGGCGGCAGCCGCACGGGGATCTTCGCCGCCCGGGCTGCGCCGATCCAGGCCAATTTCCTCGGCTATCCCGGCACCATGCCGGCGCCGTGGATGGACTACATGATCGCCGATGCCATCGTCGTGCCGCCAGCGGAACGCGCCCATGTCGCCGAAGCGCTGGTGACGCTACCGCACAGCTATCAGCCCAATGGTCGCGACGAGACAATCGGACCGCGGCCCGATCGCGCCGGCCTCGGCCTGCCCGACCAGGGTTTCGTGTTCTGCAGCTTCAACCAGATCCACAAGATCACGCCGGCGCAGTTCGCCAGCTGGATGCGCATCCTCGCCGCGGTCGAGGGCAGCGTGCTCTGGCTGTGGTGCGAACAGGTGGCGGCACGCGCCAACCTGCGCGCCGCCGCCGCGGCGGCCGGCATCGCGCCCGATCGGCTGGTCTTCGCCGCCACCCTGCCGCGCGCGGCGCATCTCGCCCGGCTGACGCAGGCCGAGCTGGTGCTCGATACCGCGCCCTACAACGCCCATACCACCGCCAGCGACGCGCTGATCGCCGGCGTGCCGGTGCTGACCTGCCCCGGCCGCTCCTTCGCGTCGCGGGTCGCCGCCAGCCTGCTCTCGGCGGTCGGCCTGCCCGAAATGATCGTCGCGGATGCCGCCGTTTATGAAGCGCAGGCGGTGGCGCTGGCGCGCGATCCGGCGCGGCTGGCGGCGATGCGGGCGCATCTTGCCGCCGTCCGCCGCACCGCGCCGCTGTTTGATCCGCAGGCCTTCGCCCGGGCGCTGGAGGCCGGCTTCGCCGCCATGCACGCCCGCCGGCTCGCCGGGCTGCCGCCAGCGGATATCGTCATCTGAAGCCACCAAGCGTCGCGCAAAAAGGCGGATTGCAACGCGGCCCCGCTCCGGTCCATTCTGCGCGGGGAAGCAAGGGAGCATGACATGAAGATTGCAGGCATGATGACCGTCGCGGTCGCCATGGCGCTGGCTGGTGCCGCCGCCATCGCCCAACCCGCCGATCCGATCAAGGCGCGCGAACGGCTGATGGAGCAGAACGGTCGTGACGCCAAGGCCGGCGGCCAGATGCTGAAGGGTGAAGTGCCCTATGATCCCGCCAAGGCGGTGGCGATCTTCACCAGCATGAACGATGTGGCGAAGAAGTTCGGCAATTATTTCCCCAAGGGCAGCGAGGGCGGCAGCGAAGCCTCGCCGGCGATCTGGAGCAAGCCCGCCGAGTTCCAGGCGGCGCTGGCCAAGTTCCAGAAGGATACCGCCGCCGCCGCCGCCGCCAAGCCGGCGACGGCCGCCGAATTCGGCCCGCTGTTCGGCCAGGTCACCGGCAATTGCAAATCCTGCCACGAGGCCTTCCGCGTCAAGAAGGGCTGATGCGCCGCGTCGCCGGCCTGGCGCTGGCGCTGGTCGGCCTGATCGCCGGCCTGCTGCTGTGGCTGAGCGCGCCGCAACGGCTCGATCCGGCGCAGATCGCCGCGGCGCCGGGCGACCCGGGCCGCGGCGCCCGGCTGTTCAATGCCGGCGGCTGCGCCTCCTGCCATGCCGCCGCCGGCGCGCGCGGGGCGGCGCGACTGCGGCTCGGCGGTGGCGCGCCGCTGGTGACGGCGTTCGGCAGCTTCCAGGCGCCGAACATCTCGCCGCACGCCGACGGCATCGCCGGCTGGAGCCTCGCCGATTTCGCCAATGCCATGCAGCGCGGCGTCGATCCGGCCGGTCGCCACCTCTATCCGGCCTTTCCCTACCCCAGCTATGCCCGGATGACGCCGGCCGAGATCGCCGATCTCTGGGCTTATCTGCGCACCCTGCCGGCGGTGGCCGGCACCGCGCCCGATCACCGCATCGGCTTCCCCTGGAACCTGCGCCGAGGCATCGGCCTGTGGAAACGCGCCTTCCTCGATAGCCGGCCGATCGTCGACCTGCCCGCCACTGCCCCGCCGGCGGCGCGCGCCGGGCAGCATCTCGTCGAAGGCGTCGGCCATTGCGGCGAATGCCATACCCCGCGCCTGCTCGGCGGCGCCGGCGGCATCGACCGCAGCCGCTGGCTGGCCGGGGCGCCCGCCGCCGAAGGCAATGGCCGGGTCCCCAACATCACCCCCGCCAAGGGCGGCATCGGTGCCTGGTCCGCCAGCGACATCGCCAGCTACCTCGAAACCGGCTTCACCCCCGATTATGATTCGGTCGGCGGCAGCATGGCGGAAGTGCAACGCAACATTGCCGCCCTGCCGGCGGCGGACCGCGACGCGATCGCTGCCTATCTGAAGGCGGTTCCGGCGCGATGAGGTTGCAAAAGGGCCTCCGGCGGCTGGGGCCTTAGGCCCCAGACCCCATTTTGCTTTGGTCGGTCCACATTTGACCGCTTTTGGGTATGCGATAGCCCAACAAATGGGGTCCGGACCCTAAGGCCCCAGCCGCCGGAGGCCACCCTTCCTCCTTCAACTCAATTGGCAAAGGACCGCGGCGCCGGAGAGACCGTCGCGATCCCGGCCGCGCCGATCTGCTGCACT
>JAIXZK010000069.1 GCA_027489695.1 Sphingomonadales bacterium | reverse complement strand
GCTTCGGCCACCGCCGGATGGGCGTAGATCGCCGCTTCGACTTCCTGGCAGCTGATGTTCTCGCCGCCGCGGATGATGATGTCCTTCTTGCGATCGACGATGAACAGATAGCCGTCCTCATCGAGATAGCCGAGGTCACCGGTCCGGAACCAGCCATCGCCAACAAAGGCGGCGGCGGTGGCTTCGGGCTTCATCCAGTAACCGCGGCACGAGCAGACCGAGCGGATGCAGACTTCGCCGACCTGGCCGCCCGGCAGCCCGGCGCCGACGGCGCCATCGCCCGGATCGATGCGGATTTCGACGAGCGGCGGCGACGGGCGGCCCGCCGAATTCGGCTTGGACCGATAGTTGCCACGGAAATTGCCGGTGCCGACGCCATTGGTTTCGGTCAGGCCATAGCCCTGCACCGGATGCTTGCCGGGGAAGGTCTCGACGATGCGCTCGACATGTTCGGGCGGGCGCGGGGCGCCGCCCGAAGCGATGTCGGCCAGGCTCGACAGGTCATATTTGTCGCGATCGGGGTGCTGCATGAGTTCAAGGCTCATCGTCGGCACGCCGACGAAATAGGTGCAGCGCTCCTTTTCGATCAGCCGCAGCGCTTCGCCCGCATCCCATTTGTGCATGATGATCATCTTGCGGCCGATGGCGATCGACACGAGCATGACCGGCACCAGCCCGGTGATGTGGAATAGCGGCACGTTCAGCAGCATGACCTGCTGCTCGGCGGGCGTCGCGCCGCTGCGCGTATTGAGTTCGAGCAGCGCGAGGCCGGCGACGAGATAGTTCATCGTGCCATGCACCATGCCGCGATGCGTCGAAACGGCGCCCTTCGGATTGCCGGTCGATCCCGAGGTATACATGATCGAGACATCGTCCTCGGGGTGGAGTTCCGGCAGATGCCAGGTCGAGGACGGCGAGGCTTCGAGTTCTTCCTCAAGGCACAGCGCAGCAAGGCTCTGGGCGACGTCCTTGGCGGTGCGGACGGTCAGCACCTTCACATGGCAGGAGGTGGCGCCGATGCGCCGCGCGCGCTCCTCATCGGCGATGGCGAGGCGGGCGCCCGAGTCCCGCAGGCCGTAATCGAGCTCCTCGCTGGTCCACCAGGCGTTCATCGGCACGGCGACGGCGCCCAGATGGATGATGCCGCAGAATGCCACGACCCATTCCGGATAATTGCGCATGGCGATGGCGACGCGGTCGCCCTTGGCGATGCCGTGGCGGTGCTGCAGCATGGCGGCGAGCTTGAGGCTCCGGGCATAGACTTCGCCGAAGGTCAGCCGCTCCTCGCCATAGACCAGGAACTCCTTGGCGCTTTGGGCCGAGAAGAACAGCGCCATCAGCTCGCGCATCGACGGCGGGGCGTTTTCGAACACCGGGATGTTGGCGCCACGGACATTGGCGTGGCCGACGCCCAGCATGCCACCGGGCGCGGTGATGCCGCCAACGACGATATCGATTTCGGTGTCGAGTTCGGACTTCATGATCTCTCCCCGCAAGGGTCGGCGCCCTCGTCGTTATCATTGCTTGTTGGCAATTTTGGCGCCGGATGCAAGGCGGTTGAAGGTTGCCTCCGCCGGTCCGCGCCTGAGGGTCCGGACCCACGCGCTTTGGGTCCCATCCTCAGCAGCTGTGGGCCAGAGCCTAACCAAAGGGGTCCAGGGGCTCAGCCCCTGGCCACCCCCTAATACCCCATCAACCGCGCCAGCCGGTCGCCATGGAAACTCACGTCGCCGAACGTCTCCTGCGCGGCGCGGGCGCGCTTCATGTAGAAGCCGATGTCGTAATCATCGGTCATGCCGATGCCGCCGTGCATCTGCACGCCTTCGTTGGTGGCGAGCTTGGCGACTTCGCCGGCCTTGGCCTTGGCCAGCGACGCAAAGGCCGGCGCACGGTCGTCGCCCGAGTCGAGCGCCTGCAGGGCGCGCAGCGTTGCCGAGCGGGCGAGCTCGACTTCGCAGAACAGATGTGCGGCGCGGTGCTGCAGCGCCTGGAAGCTGCCGATCTTCTGGCCGAACTGCTCGCGCTGCTTGAGATAATCGACGGTCTTGGCGAAGCTTTCCGAGGATACCCCGAGCATCTCGGCGGCAAGCGCAGCGCGGCCGGCGTCGAGGACCTTTTCGAGGATGGCGAAGCCGCCACCAACCGGACCCAGGACGTCGGCGCCATCGACCTGCACATCGGCGAGCGCGATGCGCGCGGCGTTGCGGCTGTCGACCATCGAACGGCGGGTGACTTCGATGCCCGGCGTCTTGGCGTCGACGAGGAACAGGGTGATGCCGTCCGGGCTGTCGCTGTCGCCGGCGGTGCGGGCGGCGACGATCAGCGTATCGGCGACATGGCCGTCGAGGACGAAGCCCTTGACGCCATTGAGCTTGAAACCATTGCCGGACGGCGTGGCAGTCGCCTCGACAAAGGCCGGGGCGTGACGCGCGGCTTCATCCGCGGCGAGCGCGAACAGCCGCTGGCCTTGCGCGATCAGCGGCAGATACTTCGCTTGCTGTTCCGGCGAGCCGCCGGCGACGAGCGCGGTGGTGGCAAGGATGCCTGTCGAGAGCATCGGCGCGGCGCTGAGGTTGCGGCCGATGGCTTCCATCACCAGCCCGGCGGCGACATTGCCCAATCCGGCGCCGCCATGTTGCTCCGGTACCAGCACACCGGCGAAGCCCATTTCAGCGATC
>JAIXZK010000309.1 GCA_027489695.1 Sphingomonadales bacterium | reverse complement strand
TATCAGGGCCAGATCGCGCCGAAGAACCTCGGCCGCGCGCCGCGCTTCAACAAGCTCGATCTGCACTTTGGCCAGGAACTGCCGCTGCCCTTCGTCAAGAATGGCAAGTTCGAGATGTTTGCCGACATCGAGAATCTGCTCAACCTGATCGACAGCGACCTCGGCACTCTGCGCCAGGTGGCCTTCCCCTACTATGGCACGCTCGTGAACGTCGCCTGCCAGACGGTGACCAACGGTGTCGCCACCGCTGTCACCACCCCGGCGCAGCGCTGCGATCGCTATCAATATTCGAACCGCACGGGCACGACCTTTGCAGAGCCGGTGCTGTCGACCTTCTCGCCCGCCTCGTTCTGGCAGGTCCGTATCGGCGCCCGCGTCACCTTCTGACGCGCGCGCATGCAGGAATGAGCCGCCGGGGCACTGCCCCGGCGGCTTTTTTCTTGGGGCAGGCTGGCGAGGCGCGAGGGCAGTAGCGGCGCGTCGAGAGCAGCGGCGTTGCAATTCGGGTCATCCCGGGCTTGACCCGGGACCCAGTTCTTCTCCGCCTCGAAAGAAAAACTGGGTCCCGGGTCAAGCCCGGGATGACAGCGCTATGCCGCCAGTGCGGCGCGTCAATCGACAGGCACGCCCGGCCGCGATAGCGCCGTACGGATGACGAAACTCGTCTTCACGCTCTCGACATTGGGCGCCGGCGTCAGCGCGCTGGTCAGGAAGCGCTGGAACTCCTGCAGGTCATGCGCGACGACCTTCAGGATGAAGTCGATCTCGCCATTGAGCATATGGCATTCGCGCACCTGGGGCAGGGTGGCGACATGGTCCTCGAACGCCTTCAGGTCGCTTTCGGCCTGGCTCTTCAGCGACACCATGGCGAAGACGGTGATGCCATAGCCGAGCGCCTGCGCATCGAGATCGGCATGATAGCCGAGGATGGTGCCGTTTTCCTCCAGCGCGCGGACGCGGCGCAGGCAGGGCGGCGCCGTCAGCCCGGCGCGTTCGGCCAGTTCGACATTGGTGATGCGGCCTTCGGCCTGGAGGTGGCGCAGGATGACCCGATCGATGTCGTCGATCGGCAGACGCGAGCGATGCACGTGGTTTAGCCCCCTGAGGAAACGGACTGGCGCCGGATTTGCCTCAAACCATAACAAAGTTGCCGAAACGCGCAAGGGAAGCGATCGGATGTGAGGGAAGGTAACGTGCCGGGCGGTTTCCACGAAACAGGTGAAAAACCCCGCGGCAACGACTAGGTCTGTTGCCGACAGCCAGGAAAGTGAAATTGTCCGAAATGACCGAATCCGAAGCTCGCCCCGAACCTCGTCACGCCAAGGTGCTGATCATCGGCTCCGGTCCGGCCGGCTATACCGCCGCCGTTTATGCGGCGCGCGCCGCGCTGGCGCCGGTGCTGATCCAGGGCCTGCAGCCGGGCGGCCAGCTAACCATCACGACGGAAGTCGAGAACTGGCCGGGCGATACCGTCGTCCAGGGCCCCGATCTGATGGTGCGCATGGCCGAGCAGGCGGTGCATGTCGGGACCGAGATCGTCAGCGATATCGTGACGCAGGTCTCGCTTGATCGCCGGCCCTTCGCCATCGAGACCGACAGCGGCACGCACTGGACCGCCGATACGCTGGTCATCGCCACCGGCGCCCAGGCGCGCTGGCTGGGGCTCGACTCGGAAACGCGCTTTAGCGGTTTCGGCGTTTCGGCCTGCGCCACCTGCGACGGCTTCTTCTTCCGCGGCCGCAGCGTCGCGGTCGTCGGCGGCGGCAACACCGCGGTCGAGGAGGCGCTGTTCCTGACCAAATTCGCGCGCGAAGTGCATCTGATCCACCGCCGCGACGAGCTGCGGGCCGACAAGACCAACCAGGCGCGGCTGCTGGCGCATCCCAAGATCGTCACCCATTGGCACAGCGAAGTCGCCGAAGTGGAGGGCACCAGCGCGCCGCTCGGCGTTACCGGTGTGCAGCTGCGCGACGTCCGCAGCGGCGCGCTGACGCCGCTGGCCATTGATGGCCTGTTCGTCGCCATCGGCCATGTGCCGGCGACGTCGCTGTTCGTCGGCCAGCTCAACATGGACGAGGAGGGCTATATCCTGACCGCCCCCGATTCGACCGCGACTTCGGTGCCCGGCGTGTTCGCCGCCGGTGATGTGAAGGACAAGCTCTACCGCCAGGCGGTGACGGCGGCCGGGATGGGCTGCATGGCGGCGCTGGAAGCCGAGCGCTTCCTGGCGCATGGCGAGGCGGCAGCGGAGGTGCAGGCAGAGGTTCTCGTGGGCGCGTGATCGACTGGGAAAAGCTCCGCCTGTTCGAGCAGGTCGCCGATGCCGGCAGCTTCACCGAGGCCGCCCGACGCCTGCACATGAGCCAGCCGGCGTTGAGCCGCCAGATCGGCGCGCTGGAAGCCGCGATGGGTGCCAAGCTGTTCCATCGCCATGCCCGCGGCCTCGCCATGACGCATGAGGGCGAGCAGCTGCGGTTGGCGACGCACGACATGGCCGAGCGGCTTGAACTGGCGCGTACCTCGATCGATGCCTCGCGCGACCGGCCGACCGGGGAGATTCGCGTCACCACCACGGTCAGCTTCGGTTCGACCTGGCTGGCGCGGCAGCTGGTCGATTTCCTCGACATGTATCCCGATATCGCCGTGTCGCTGCAATTGTCTGACACCGACGTCGACCTGTCCCGGCGCGAGGCCGATGTCGCCATCCGCTTCCATGTGCCGTTCCAGGCCGAGCTGGTTCAGAAGCCATTGTTTCCGATCAAGCATTATCTGTGCGCCTCGCCTGATTACCTCGCCCGCCATGGCGTGCCGCGCAGCGTCGCCGATCTGGAGCGGCATCGTCTGATCGCCTATGGCGCCGCCGCGCCCGATTATCTGAAATCGATCAACTGGGTGCTGGAGCTGGGCCATGACGGCCCGCCGCGGGTGGCGGCGCTGACCATCAACAATAGCCATGGCGTGTTGCAGGCGGTGGAAGCCGGCGCCGGCATCGCGGCGCTGCCAAGCTATCTCATCCGCTTTTCCGGCAAGGTGCGGCTGGTGCTACCCGAAATCGAAGGCCCGGTGTTCCGCACCTTCTTCACCTATCCGACCGAACTGCGGCGATCGCTGCGGGTGACGACGCTGCGCGATTTCCTGGTGCAGCGGATGACGGCGGCCAATCTCGAGATCGACCGGACGGCGTTCGCGGATTGAGGCCGGCGCCTCCCTCCCTCCCCGCGAGGGGGAGGGAGGGTCTCCCCGCTTCGCAGCCATGCACGAAATGCATGGCTGCGGTGCTTTATTGTGCACTGCACAATCATGGTCCGCCGCCGTATCTACAACCCGTGGCCGTCACGGACGGCGCAGCGGTTCGTCATCTCCTCCCCCTTGCTGACGAGCCGCGGGTTCCGGTTGCATCCTCCCCCCTCGCAACCAGAGCCCGATCCGCCCGGCCCGCGCCCCTCTCCCCCCTTGGAGGCGCCGCCCGCAGGCGGATCACCATTTCGGGCCGGGTCTGCCACGCGCGGACCCGGCCCTTTTTTTGCCCTTTCGCTTTTGCCGCGGCGCCCCCATCTTTGCCTCAGCCCCGCCTTGCGCTAGGCCTGCCTGCACCGGGCGGGGCCTGTAGCTCAACGGTTAGAGCTGGCCGCTCATAACGGCTAGGTTGGGGGTTCGAGTCCCTCCGGGCCCACCGGTGGAACGTTTTTCGGAGCCGACCCTGTCAGACCTCGCCCCGCCGCCGGCTCCCGCGATCGAACCCGTTGCCCCGCGTGCCAATTGGAAAAGCTGGGTCGGCGGCGCGCTCGGCATCGTCATCCTGTGCCTCGGCATCTGGGGCGTGCGGATGATCGCCGGCCAGGTGACGATCGCCGATGTGCTCGCCGATATCCGCGCGACGCCGGTGCATCTGCTCGTCTTGGCGGCGGCGTCGACGGCGCTCTCCTATGTCGTGCTGATGTTCTATGATTGGTTCGCGACGCGGCACCTTGGCTATCGCCTGCCGTTCCCGACCATCGCCGCGGCGAGCTTCGCCAGCTTCACCCTCGCCCATACCCTCGGCCTGACGGCGCTTACCGGCGGCACTGTCCGCTACCGCATCTACAGCCGGGTCGGGGTCAAGGCCGCCGATGTCGCCGCCATCGTGCTGATGTGCGGCTGGACCTTCTGGCTTGGCGTCGTCAGTGTTGCCGGCCTGGGGCTGCTGGTTTCGCCCGACCTGTCGAAGCCATTCGCCGATTTTCTGCCCGGCATCGAACATTGGACCGGTGCGCTGATGCTTGCCGGCGTGCTCGCCTATCTGGCGCTGGCGACCTTCTGGCGGCGCGATTTCCGGCTTTGGCGCTATCGCTTCATCCTGCCCGATGGCCGGTCGACATTGCTGCAGATCCTGATCGGCATGGTCGATCTCGCCTTTGCCGGCGGTGCGCTCTACCTGCTGCTGCCGGAGGCGGGCACGCCGGGGTTGCTGTCGGTGCTGACCATCTATGGCGTCGCCATGGTTTCGGGCGCGCTGGCGCATGCGCCGGGCGGGCTGGGGGTGTTCGAGGCAGTGGTACTGCTGCTGATGCCCGATGCGTCGAAATCGGGCGTGCTGGCGGCGCTGGTGATGTGGCGGCTTTTCTACACCTATATCCCGTTCCTGATCGGCGTCGGCGTCGTCGCCTGGGGCGAGTGGCAGGCGCTCAGGCGGGCTCGGGCCGCGGCGAAAGCTTCCGCGCCGCCCAATCGTGCCAGGCCGGCGTAAGGCCGGGCAGGGCGGCGATCTCGGCGAGGTCGTCGAGGTTCGGGCGCTTGGCGATGATCAGGGCGGCAAAGCGCGCGATGGTCCAGCCGGGGTTGGGACGTTCGACGACATCATGGCCGTCACCGGCGGCGAGCTGGCCGGGTTCGAGCACGCGCAGATACCAGCCGCAACGCCCCGAACGCGCCATGGCCTTGACGACTTTCGGCGTGCCGAGGCTGTCGGCGAAGGTGCTGCACGGCTCGCGCAGTTGCGCCACCTGCAGCAGCGCTGTGCCGCAGCGGATATGGTCGCCGAGGCAGATGCCGCTTTCGTCGAGCCCGGCGACGACAAGGTTTTCGCCCATCGCGCCGGCGCCGAGCCGGGGCGCCAGATCGGGAAACTCGGCGATCCAGCCGGCATAGCCCGACAGCGGATAGGCATAGACCGCCTTGTCCGGCCCGCCATGATAGCGGCGGTTGACCTGGGTATCGCCATCGAGACCGAGGCTGTGGACGGCGACGGCGCCGGCCACGGGATGCTTGCGATAGGCAGTGACCTTGCCAATGCCATCGAGCGGCGCCGGCACCCCGGTGCGCACTTCGTCGATTCGGCCTCTTGCAATCATGGCGGCAGCAGATGACATTGCTGGCGGAGTTCAACAACTCGAAAGGAGGTGATCCGGTGTCTCATTGTTTCATGCAGGCTACGACGGCGCTGGTGGTTGCGGGTGGAAATCGCAACGACTGACGAAACACCGCCTTTCGGGGCCGAATGACAATGCGGGCCGTCGGGGCAACCCGGCGGCCCTTTGTTTTTGCTTCGGCCCACGCGCGGGGGAGGGAGGGCGGCGCGACTACCGCCCCTTCCACTCCGGCTTGCGCTTCTGGGCGAAGGCCAGCGGCCCCTCGCGCAGATCCTCGCTGCGGAACAGCGCCTGGACGGCCGGGTAGCGGCCCTGGCCTTCATACGCCGCCTGCAGGGTCGGTTCGCCAAGCCCGGCGAGCACCGCCGCCTTCGAGGCGCGCAGCGACAGCGGCGACAGTTCGCACATTGCCGCCGCCAGCGCCTTGGCCGCCGTCAGCAATTCGGCCGCCGGCACGACGTCATGGACGAAGCCCAGGCTCTTGCCTTCCGCCGCCCCGACGGTACGCGCGGTCAGGATCATCGCCATGGCGCGGGATAGGCCGATGGCGCGCGGCAGCCGGTGCAGGCCGCCGGCCAATGCCGCCAGCCCGACCTTGGGCTCGGGCAGGGCAAAGGTCGCATTTTCGGAGGCGAGGATGATGTCGGCGGCCAGCGCCACTTCAAAGCCGCCGCCCATCGCCACGCCATTGACCGCGGCAATCACCGGCTTGTCGAGATCGAAGCGGCTGGTCAGCCCGCCGAAGCCCGACGGCGGCACGGTGATGGCATTGCCCTCGGCCTGCCAGCGCAGATCGTTGCCGGCGCTGAAGGCGCGCTCGCCGGCGCCGGTGATTATGGCGACCCAGAGATCGGGGTTGGCGGCGAAATCGTTGAAGATCGCATCGAGTTCGGCATTGGCCGGCGGGTGCAGGGCGTTCATCCGCTCCGGCCGGTTGATGGTGACGATCAGCGTGCGGCCGTCGGTTTCGACGCTGGTGAATTCATTGGGCATGGTCTGGGCTCCTTGTCGGCCGGACACTGCCACGCGCGGGCGCGGCGGCGGACTGATGAAAGGAGTGGGTGGCCTACCAGCCGAGCGCCTGCTTCGCCTCCCGCGCCATGGCCGGCGGCCCGACTTCGATCATCACGCGGGTAACGAAATGGCCCTGCGCCACGCCGTTGCGCATGAAGGCCCAGTCATCGATCGCCTCAGGGGCGATCTTCACGATATCGCCTTCGCGGAAGTCGCGATTGCGCGGCGGATTGGCGAGCCGGCCCTGGATCGCGCCATCGTCGAGCGAGACAATGTCGGCCCAGATCGATTCGCGGTCGGCCAGGCCGCGGCCATGGTTCAGATCGAACTTCACCATGAAATCGCTGTCGCCGGGGGCCGCCGCGGCATGGGCGGCCCAGAAGTCGGGCAGGCTGGCGCGCGCCTGTTGCTTGGCGGCGAGGAAACGCGGGTCCTCCGGATCGAGGATCAGCCCGGCCGGGGCGGCCGATCGCCGCCGGGCGAGGACCAGCAGCGCCGCGACGGCGATGACGGCGGCAATGAGGATGGTGACGATGAGGGCAGCTGGCATCGGCGAGGTCTCCGCCGCCAAATCTGGCCAATTTGCCGGCGGCGGCAAGGCAAAAGCGAGATCGCCAAAGGAAAATGCCCGGACCTTGCGGCCCGGGCATTCCCGTGACGAGACCTGTAATCTGCGGTCGATGCGGCGATCCTTGCCACATGGCCCGTGCCCCCACCGGCCCGCGCGTGGCGCGCTTCAGCGCGCCTGGATCGTCCGTCCGACCTCGTCTCTCCCTGAACCCCTGCCTTCGCAAGCTGTTCGACTGTCTGCATAATCCTCATCGTCGCGGCTGTCATCGTTTTGTGACAAGGACCGTGCCGCAACCGGCGAATTCGGGCGAGACTGTGGCAGGCTGGCCACAGCTCGCAAAAGCGCGAATTGCCTGTCCGGCGGGGCGATTCGTCGCTGCCGATGGTGCCCCCGCCGGCGTGCCGCCTTCCCCGCTGGCGCGTTGCGCTGGCGCACCGCCATGCTACACGGCGCGGCGTCCCCCGCAGCCAGCGAACGAAGCCCCCGAAAATGCGCCTGTCCCGTTATTTCCTCCCTGTCCTCAAGGAAACGCCGGGCGACGCCCAGGTGATCAGCCATCAGCTGATGCTGCGCGCCGGCATGATCCGTCAGACCGCCGCCGGCATCTATGCCTGGCTGCCCTTGGGCCAGCGCGTGCTGCAGAAGATCACCCAGATCGTCCGCGAGGAACAGGATCGCGCCGGCGCCATCGAAGTGCTGATGCCGACCATCCAGGCCTCGGACCTGTGGAAGCAATCCGGGCGTTATGACGCCTATGGCCCCGAAATGCTGCGCATCACCGATCGCCACGACCGCGAGATGCTGTTCAGCCCGACTGCCGAGGAACTGTTCACCGTCATCTTCCAGAATGGCGCGCGTTCCTACCGCGATTGCCCGCGCAACCTCTACCAGATCCAGTGGAAGTTCCGCGACGAAGTCCGCCCGCGCTTCGGCGTGCTGCGCGGCCGCGAATTCCTGATGAAGGACGCCTATAGCTTCGACCTGGATTTCGCCGCGGCGCGGCACAGCTACAACCGCATGTTCCTCGCCTATCTGCGCACCTTTGCGCGCATGGGCGTGCATGCCATTCCGATGCGCGCCGATACCGGGCCGATCGGCGGCGATCTTTCCCATGAATTCATCGTGCTCGCCCCGACCGGCGAAAGCGATGTCTTCTATCATGAAAATTGGGAAAAGGGCCGCGATACCAGCGCCGTCGACGCCGATGACGCGGCCGGGCTGGCGACCTGGATCGACGCGCTCAACGCCGATTATGCCGCCACCGACGAGATGCGGGACCTGGCCGCCGAAGCCGCCACCGGGCCGGCGCTGAAACAGTCGAAGGGCATCGAAGTCGGCCAGGTTTTCTACTTCGGCGACAAATATACCAAGGCCATGGGCGTCACCGTCTCCGGCCCGGATGGCGCGGCCGTGACGCCGCTGATGGGCAGCTATGGCATCGGCGTGTCGCGCCTGGTCGGCGCCATCATCGAAGCGAGCCACGACAAGGACGGCATCATCTGGCCGGAAGCGGTGGCGCCGTACAAGGTCGCGCTCATCAACATCCGCGCCGACGATGCCGCCTGTGTGGCCGCGGCCGACAAGCTCTATGCCGAGCTGACTCACGCCGGGGTCGAGGTGCTCTATGACGACCGCGACGAACGCGGCGGTGCCAAGTTCGCCACCGCCGATCTGATCGGCCTGCCGTGGCAGCTGGTGATCGGCCCCAAGGGCGTTGCCGCCGGCACCGTCGAGCTGAAGCGCCGCGGTGGCGACAAGCTGGAAATGACTGCCGAGAACGCGTTCGCGAGGCTGACGGCGTGAGGACGGACCACTCCTCCCCGTTGACGCGAAAGCGTCGCCTTCGGCTGAGGGGGGAGGCGAGAGACGCCCGCAGGGCGGCCCGGGAGGGGGTGGGGCCGCAAGCGCCATCCGTCGTCGCGGTAGCCTCACCCCTCCCGCCGCGCTGCGCGCGAGTCGCCTCCCCCCTCCAGGGGAAGGAGTCGCGCCGCCTCTTGCGCCGGCCCGCCGCTGCCGCCATATCGCCCTTGGGAGTCGGGCGGGCAGTGCTTTCGCCAACCCGGTCAGGTCCGGAAGGAAGCAGCCGCAACGAACTCGCACTGGGTCGTTCCCGGCTCCCACCCCACCGCGCCTTCACTTCGGCGAGCCATCACGGTTCGCCAGCGGCCTTTCTTGGCGCTGCGTCGCTCTCCATTTCGCGCATTCGTTCGACGATCGTGCCGCATAGGCTTTCGATATCAACTGCCTCGCTACGGCCCAGTCGCTTGCCGATGACGCTGATCGGGGCGCAGTGAACTTCATGCGTCGGTGACATCAGACAGGTTTCCGAACCATATTCGTCTTCGATCCGCAGCCAGTTCAGCGGCATCGATCCGCGCATGAGGCAGCCGAAGGCGAGGCCCGCCGCAATCTTCCCCTCTTCCCACGCCGGGGCTGCCAGCAGGGTGTCGTACAAGCCCTGCACCTGCTCGAAGCGCCACGGCGGCGGGGCACCGATCAATTCCCGCGCCAGCGCCAGGCCCGACGCGAGCGCCGTTTCCTCGTCGAGCGTCAGGTTGCGGATCATCGCCAAGCCTCTATGGACAAGCAGCGCATATTCGCTGGCCAAAGTTTCCGGCTGCGATAGCATATCGCCACCAGGTTGAGACCATGTCCGACGAATCCGATTTCGCCCTGCCCGGCTTCGACGCCCCGGCGCCGCCCGCGGCCGCGCCGGCCTATCGCGTGCTCGCCCGCAAATATCGCCCGGCGAGTTTCGACGCATTGCTCGGCCAGGAAGCCATGGTGCAGACCCTGGCCAATGCCATCGCGCGCGAGCGGCTGGCCCAGGCCTGGCTGCTCACCGGCGTGCGCGGGGTCGGCAAGACATCGACGGCGCGGATCATCGCCAAGGCGCTGAACTGCATCGGCGCCGATGGCCAGGGCGGCCCGACCATCGCGCCGTGCGGAATCTGCGATCCCTGCACCGCCATCGCCGAAGGCCGGCATATCGACGTCATCGAGATGGACGCCGCGTCGAACACCGGCATCGACGACATCCGCGAGATCATCGAGGCGGTGCGCTACGCCCCGGCCTCGGCGCGCTACAAGATCTACATCATCGACGAAGTTCACATGCTGTCGAAGAATGCCTTCAACGGCCTGTTGAAAACGCTGGAAGAACCGCCGCCGCACGCCAAGTTCATCTTCGCCACCACCGAAGTCCAGAAAGTGCCGGTGACGGTGCTCTCCCGCTGCCAGCGCTTCGACCTGCGCCGGGTGCCGGCGGAACTGCTGGTCGCGCATTTCGCCGATATCGTCGGCAAGGAAGGCGCCGAAGCCGAACCCGAAGCCCTGGCGCTGATTGCCCGTGCAGCCGAAGGCTCGGTGCGCGATGGCCTGTCGATCCTCGACCAGGCGATCGCCCATTCGGGCGGCATGGTGACGGCGCCGGCGATCCGCGACATGCTCGGCCTTGCCGATCGCGGCGCGGTGCGGGCGCTGTTCGGCCAAATGCTCGCCGGCGAGGCGGCAGCGGTGCTGGCCAGTGTCGCCGAACAATATGACCTTGGCCGCGACCCCGAAATGCTGCTGCGCGAGCTGCTCGAACTGGTCCATGCCATCACCCGCCAGCGCATGGCGCCGCGGCCCGATCCGGCGCTGTCGGCCGAGGAACAGGCGACGCTGAAGGACTGGGCCGAGCGGCTGACCTTCCCGGCGCTGCACCGGCTGTGGCAGTTGCTGCTGAAGGGCCTGGCCGAGGTGCAGGCTGCGCCGGTGCCGCTGCAGGCCGCCGAAATGGCGCTGCTGCGGGTGATCCATGCGGCCGATCTGCCCGATCCGGGGGATCTGGTGCGGCGCTTGCGGGATGGCGATGGCTCGATTTCGGGCGGATTGCCCACCCCCGACCCCTCCCGCGTGCGGGAGGGGGGAAGAAGCGAAGCCTTCGCCACCGCGCCCCCCTCCCGCATGCGGGAGGAGTTGGGGGTGGGCACGAACCCGCCAGTCAATTCGCTGCCCCCCCAACCAGCCACACCCACCCCCCTGCCCGCCACCTTCGAAGCCCTGGTCGCGCTGTTCCGCGACCACACCGAACCCCGCCTCGCCCATGTGCTCAGCGACGAGCTGCGCCTGATCGACTATACCCCGCCGCGGATGATCATCGCGCACGACGGCCGCACCAGTGCCGAACATCGCGGCGCCATCGGCCGGCGGCTGAAGGACTGGACCGGCAGCGACTGGCAGATCGACTGGCGCACCGAAGGCGGCGGCGCCACCCTGCGCGAAGCCGAACTCGCTGCCGAAGCCGCGCGTTTCGCCGCCGCCCGTGCCGATCCGCTCGTCGAAGCATTGTTCGGACAATTTCCCGATGCCGAGCTGATCGGCGTCGATCCCACCCCCGTTTCGGAGAAGCTTCATGCCCAGTCTCGATGAACTGATGCAGGCCGCGCAGAATGTGCAGGCGCAGATGCAGAAGGCCCAGGCCCAGCTCGACCTGATCGAGGTCGAAGGCGGCGCCGGTGCCGGCCTGGTGAAGGTTCGCGCCACCGCCCGCGGTCGCCTTGTCGGCGTCACCATCGATCCGTCGTTGCTGACACCCGATTCGAAGGAAATGCTGGAAGATCTTGTTACTGCTGCCTTCAACGACGCCAAGAACAAGGCCGATGCCGCCGGCAGCGCCGAAATGAACAAGCTGACCGCCGGCATGCCATTGCCGCCCGGCTTCAAGCTGCCCGGCCTCTGAACCGTCCATTTTTCCGGAAAGACCGACCATGACCATGATGCGCCAGATGCACAGCCTCGTGACCGCGGAGGGCGAGTTGCGCCTGTCGCTGGTCGAGGTCCCCGTCCCCGAGCCGCGCGCCAATGAGGTGCTGATCCGTATCGAGGCAACGCCGATCAACCCCAGCGACATCGGCCTGCTGTTCGGCGCCGCCGACATGGGCCAGGCCACGGCCGGCGGCACCGCCGAACTGCCGGTGGTCAGCGCGCCGGTCGGCGCCGCCGGCATGCGCGCCATGGCAGCGCGCGTCGGCCAGTCGCTGCCCTGCGGCAATGAAGGCGCCGGCACCGTCGTCGCCGCCGGCAGCGATCCGGCGGCGCAGGCGCTGATCGGCAAGCGCGTCGCCGCCATCGGCGGGGCGATGTACGCCGATTATCGCGCCGTGCGCGCCGAAGATGTGCTGGTGCTGCCGGAAGGCGCCTCTGCCGAGGACGGAGCTTCCTGTTTTGTCAACCCGCTGACGGCGCTGGGTTTCGTCGAGACGCTGCGTCGCGAGGGGCACAGCGCCATCATTCACACCGCCGCTGCCTCCAACCTCGGCCAGATGCTGAACCGCATCTGCCAAGCCGATGGCATCCCGCTGGTCAACATCGTCCGCTC
>JAIXZK010000302.1 GCA_027489695.1 Sphingomonadales bacterium | reverse complement strand
GGCGCTCACCCGCGCCGATCGTGCCACCATCGCCAATATGGCGCCGGAATATGGCGCCACCTGCGGCTTCTTCCCGATCGACGAAGCGGCCGACGACACCCTTCTTGCGCAGCATCTGGGTGACGGTGAGCACGAGATCGGTGGCGGTGACACCCTCCGACAGCGCGCCCTTCAGCTTGAAGCCGACGACTTCCGGAATCAGCATCGACACCGGCTGGCCGAGCATCGCGGCTTCCGCCTCGATGCCGCCGACGCCCCAGCCGAGCACGCCGAGGCCGTTGATCATCGTGGTGTGGCTGTCGGTGCCGACGACGGTATCGGGATAGGCGACGGTGGTGCCGGCCGCGTCCTCGCTGGTCCACACCGCCTGGGCGAGATATTCGAGATTGACCTGGTGGCAGATGCCGGTGCCGGGCGGCACGACGCGAAAGCCCTTGAGCGCCGACGAACCCCAGCGCAGGAATTCATAGCGTTCGATGTTGCGGGCATATTCCAGCGCGACATTGTCCTCGAACGCTTGCGGCGTGCCGAATTCATCGACCATCACCGAATGGTCGATGACGAGATCGACCGGGATCTGCGGGTTGATCTTCTGCGGATCGCCGCCAAGCTGGGTCATCGCGTCGCGCATCGCGGCGAGATCGACGACGCAGGGCACGCCGGTGAAATCCTGCATCAGCACGCGCGCCGGGCGATAGTTGATCTCGTGATCGGAGGTGCGGCTGGCCTGCCAGTCGACCATCGCCTGGAGATCGGCGGTGGTGACGGTGCTGCCATCCTCGAAGCGCAGCAGGTTCTCGAACAGCACCTTCATCGAGAAGGGCAGGCGGCTGACATCGCCGAGCTTCGCCGCGGCGGCTTCGAGGCTGTAGTAAGCGACGCTCTGGCCATCGACGGTGAGGGTACGGCGGGTGCCGAGGCTGTCCTGTCCGATGGCAGTCATGCTTGTCTTCCTTGTCTGTGCGGAGTCGCGCAGCGTCTAGCCCAAGGGGCAGGCGGGTGCAAAGCGCTGCCGGGGGCGGGCCTGCAATTGCCGGCGTGGTTGCCGGCTGGCGCCGGCACCGCCATATCGATGTCATGTCCTCTCCCGCCATCGACGCGCTGACCGCCGCGCTTGCCCGCCTGCCCGGCCTGGGGCCGCGATCGGCGCGGCGGGCGGTGCTGCATCTGATCAAGCAGCGCGAGACGGCGCTGGCGCCGCTGATCACCGCCCTGCAGGCGGTGGCGCGCGACCTGGTCAGCTGCGGCGTCTGCGGCAATGTCGATACGATCGACCCCTGCGCCGTCTGTCGCGACCCGCGCCGCGATCCCGCATCGCTGTGCGTCGTCGAGGAAGTCGCCGATCTCTGGGCGCTGGATGGCAAGAGGTTGTTCGCCGGGCGCTTCCACGTGCTCGGCGGGCGGCTGTCGGCGCTCGACGGGGTTGGGCCGGAGCAGCTGGCCATCGACAGCCTGGTGGCGCGCGTTGCCGGCGGCGGCATCAGCGAGGTGGTGCTGGCGATGAACGCGACATTGGAGGGCCAGACGACCATGCATTATGTCGCCGAACGGCTGGCGCCGCTGGGGGTGGCGGTGATGCAGCTGGCGCATGGCCTGCCGGTGGGCGGCGAGCTCGATTATCTCGACGAGGGGACGCTGGCGCTGGCGTTGCGGGCGAGGCGGCCGGTGGGGTAAGGGGGGATGTTGCGGCCTGCGCCCCGTTCGAGACCGACTGTACCCACCCCCGACCCCTCCCGCATGCGGGAGGGGAGGCGCTTGGGGAGCGGCCGTCGCACAAACCTCTCCCCTCCCGCACGCGGGAGGGGTCGGGGGTGGGTGCGATCCTCGCCGACGAACGCATGGACCGCCCCGCCAGCCCCGACCCATTCTTGACCCGCCGCCCCCCAATCCCTAGCTAGCGCCCATGGCAATTCTCGACATCATCGAAACCCCGGATGCGCGCCTGCGCGCCATCTCGAAGCCGGTCGAGGTGGTGACCGACGCGCACCGCACGCTGATCGCCGACATGTTCGAGACGATGTACGATGCCCCCGGCATCGGCCTTGCCGCCATCCAGGTCGGCGTGCCGGAACGCATCCTGGTCATCGATCTGCAGCGCCCGGCCGACGACACGCCGGAGGATGCCGATCCCAAGACGATCAAATATGTCCGCGAGCCGCGGGTGTTCATCAACCCCGAGATCCTGTGGGAATCGGAGGATCTGGCTGTCTACAACGAGGGCTGCCTGTCGGTCCCCGAGATGTACGCCGACGTCAACCGCCCGGCGCGCATCCGCGCGTCGTGGCTGGACGAGACGGGTGCGGCGCACGAGCAGGAACTCGACGGCCTGCTGGCGACGTGCCTGCAGCACGAGATGGACCATCTGAACGGCGTGCTGTTCATCGACCATCTCAGCCGGCTGAAGCGCGACATGCTGCTGAAGAAGCTGGAAAAGCTGCGCCGCTCGGCGGCTTGAGCAAAGCCCCCTCTCCCGCTTGCGGGAGAGGCGACTCGCGCCCTTGCGCGAGCGGGTGAGGGTGTTGCTCTGTCGAGGTAGACAGCCCTTACCGTAGAAGAAACACCCTCACCCGGGCCGCGCCGAAGGGGCGCGTCTCTCGCCTCTCCCGCAAGCGGGAGAGGGGGGATTGCTACCGCGCCACCATCGCCACGATCCGCGCCGCGACCTCCTCCGGCGGCTTGACCGTTGCCGGGTCCTCGCCGGGGAAAGCGCGGCCGCGCATCACCGTGCGGGTGGCGCCGGGATCGAGGACGTGGGTGCGCAGGGACGAGATGTTCTTCATCTCCTCGCCATAGGTGGCGATCAGGTTCTCGAGCGCCGCCTTGGAGGCCGCATAGGCGCCCCAATAGGCGCGCGGACGGGTCCCGACCGAGGAGGTGACCGCGACGACATCGGCCGCCGCGCTCTGGCGCAGCCAGGGATCGAAAGCGCGGATCAGCCGCCAATTGGCGGTCAGGTTGACCGCCAGCACCTTGTCCCATTCCTTCGCGTCCAAGTGCGGGACGGGCGCCAGCGTGCCCAATTGCCCGGCGTTCAGCACCAGCACGTCGAGCCGGCCCCAGCGCGCCCCGATGGCGGCGGCGAGGCGGTCGATGGCGTCGGAATCGACCAGGTCGAACGGCGCGATGGTGGCGGTGCCGCCGGCGGCATGGATGGCGTCATCGACGGCGGCGAGGTCCTTCTCGGTGCGCGCCGTCAGGATGACATGGCAGCCGGCGGCGGCGAGCGCCTGCGCGGTGGCGGCGCCGATGCCGCGGCTGGCGCCGGTGACGAGGGCGAGGCGAGAGGAGGTTTCGGTCATCGGCGAGGGTCTTCTGCTGCTCCCCTCCCGCACGCGGGAGGGGTCGGGGGTGGGTTCTTCGGTTGGCGAGGATAGTGGCGCCGAGGGTGGGTTCAGGCCATTCCCACCCCCGACCCCTCCCGCGTGCGGGAGGGGGGAAGAAAGAAACCCTCCCGCAGGCGGGAGGGAAGAAGGTCTATATCACCCGTTCGGCCAGCAAGCTCAGCTGGTCGGGGACCTCGATGTCCTCCTGGTCGGTCAGCCGCGTCGGATAGTCGCCGGTGAAGCAGGCGTCGCAATATTGCGGCGCCTGTTCGTCGCGCATGTCCTCACCCAGCGCCCGATAAAGGCCGTCGGTGGACAGGAACGCCAGACTATCGACCTTGATATAGTCGCGCATGCGGGCGACATCCATCTGCGCCGCCAGCAGCTTCGATCGTTCCGGCGTATCCACGCCATAATAGCAGCTGTGCCGCGTCGGCGGGCTGGCGATGCGCATATGGACTTCGGCGGCGCCGGCATCCTGCAGCATCTGGACGATCTTCACGCTGGTGGTGCCGCGCACGATCGAATCGTCGATCAGCACGATGCGCTTGCCCTGGATCATGGCGCGATTGGCATTGTGCTTCAGCTTGACGCCGAGGTTGCGGATCTGCTCGCCGGGCTGGATGAAGGTGCGGCCGACATAATGGCTGCGGATGATGCCGAGTTCGAACGGAATCCCCGATTCCTGCGCATAGCCGATCGCCGCCGGCGTGCCGGAATCGGGCACCGGCACGACGATATCGGCCTCGACCGGGCTTTCGCGGGCGAGTTCGGCGCCGATCTTCTTGGATGAGACGCGGTAGGAGCGGTTGTCGTTCGTGGGACTCGGCGGTGCCGCCTTCGCGTCAAATGGAGAGACCGCACTGCC
>JAIXZK010000305.1 GCA_027489695.1 Sphingomonadales bacterium | reverse complement strand
GCGGCGCATTTCGATGTGCCGCTCGCCGAGGCGCTGGCGCTGGAACAGGCGCTGCGCGACGAGCTGCCCGGCTATCTGGTGCCGCGCTTCGTCCGCGAAGTGCCGGGCGCGCTGGCCAAGACGCCGATCTGGCAATTGGCGGCGGCCGCTCCCGCCGCGACCGGGCATTAGCACCGGGCGGTGTTCGATCCTGCCCAGCCCTTTGTCCTGCTCGACGATGTCGCCGCCGGCTCGGCGCGGCTGTTCTCCGGGCTGGTCGAGACGCTGCGGTGCGACGATCCCGCCGGGGTCGCCGCCGCGCTCGATCGGCTGCGCGCGCCGGGGCCCTGGGCGGGCTTTCTCGGTTTCGAGGCCGGTCATGCGCTGGAACCGCGGCTGGCGAGCCGGCAACGCCCCCCACCCGCGGGGGAGCCCTTGCTGTGGTTCGGGCGCTTTCGCGGCGATCAGCGGCTGGACAGTGCCGGGGTGGCGGCGTTGCTCGGCGGCGGATCGACGGCCGTCGGTGCGGCCGAACCCGGCCTGACCGCCGCCGACCATGGCGGGCAATTGGCGGCGGTCCAGGCGCTGATCGCCGCCGGGGACATCTACCAGGCCAATCTGACCTTCGGCGCCACGGTGGCGTGCGGCGGCCATCCGCTGCACCTTTATGCCGCGCTGCGCGCCGGGTCGCGGGCGCCGTTCGGGGCGCTGGTCTTCACCGGGGCGCTTTGGTTGCTCAGTTTTTCGCCGGAACTGTTCTTCACGCTTGCCGGCCGCCGGTTGACGGCACGGCCGATGAAGGGGACGGCAAAGCGTGGCCAGGATGCGGCGGCCGATCGGGCGGCAGCGGCGGCCTTGCAGGCCGATCCCAAGAACCGCGCCGAAAATCTGATGATCGTCGATCTTTTGCGCAACGACCTGTCGAGGGTGGCGGGCGATGTGCAGGTGCCGGCGTTGTTCGAGGTCGAAACCTATCCGACCGTGCTGCAGATGACCTCGACGATCACCGCCACCGCCCGGCCCGGGGTGGTGGCCGCCGATGTATTGGCGGCACTGTTCCCCTGCGGCTCGGTCACCGGCGCGCCGAAGATACGCGCCATGGAGGTGATCGCCGATGTCGAGCCCGCCCCGCGCGGCGCCTATACCGGCAGCATCGGCGCCATCGATGCCGATGGTGACGCCGTCTTCAATGTCGCCATCCGCACGCTGGTGATGGCGCCGGGGGCAGGCGTGGCGCGGCTTGGCCTCGGCTCGGGCATCGTCGCCGACAGCGACGCCGATGCCGAATGGGCCGAATGCCTGGCCAAGGCGGCATTCCTCGCGCGGCGGCCGTTGCCCGATCTGATCGAGACGATGCGCTGCTGCGCCGGCGCGCTGCCCGACCTCGACGCCCACCTCGATCGCATGGCGGCGAGCGCTTCGTTCCTCGGCCATCGTTTCGACCGCTCGGCCGCCGCGGCGGCAGCGCGCGGCGCCGCGCATGGCGACGGCCGCGTCCGCCTGCTGCTGGCGCCATCGGGAGCCGTCGCCGGGCAATGGTCGCCGCCGCCGCCACCGCTGCCCGATCCAGTGCCGGTGGCGCTGGTGCCGCTGCCCGTCGCCGAAGACGATTGGCGCCTGCGCCACAAGACCAGCGACCGCGAATTCTACGACGCGGCGCGCCGCGCCGCCGGTGCCGCCGAGGTGATTTTCACGCGCCCTGACGGCAGCATAACCGAGGGCAGCTTCACCAACGTCTTTGTGCCGCGCGGCGGCCGGCTGCTGACCCCTGGAGGGCCGTTGCTGCCGGGCATTTTGCGCGGCCGGTTGCTCGCCGATGGTCGGGCGTTGCCGGCACAGCTCACCGGCGCCGATCTCGCCGGCGGCTTTCTGATCGGCAATGCCTTGCGCGGGCTGCTGGCCGCGCGATTGCTTTAGGCCAGCACGCTGTGCCGGTCGCGACGGCGGCGTGCCGCAACGCCGACAAAGCCCATGCCGGCAATCAGCAGCGCCCAGGTCGCCGGTTCGGGAACGCCGCCAGCAGCGGAGATACTGACATTGTCGACGAGAAAATAGGACGGATCATGGCGCGTGGTGAAGCTGAGCGCCGTCGCGGCGCTGCTGGCGACGACCTGGTAGGACAGGCTGGTGTAGGTCAGGCCCTCGGTGAAGGCGTTGTCCAAAAGCGTTGTGCCGCCGAAATCGGCGACAAAACTGTTGCCGCCGGGAAAGGCGTAGAGATCGAAGCGGATGTTGTAGGCGCGGCCGGCGGTGGTCGCGATCGTCTGGGTGATGCCGCCGCTGATGCCCGCCGGGCCGAAAATCGCCTGGTAGCTGCCCTCGCTCGGATCGGTGCCGAACACGCTGGTTTCGGTCTCCATGTAGTAGCTGGGTTCGATGCTCGTGTATTCGGTGTTGCCGAACTGGGTCCAGCCGGCGAAGTCGCCGGTTTCAAAGCCGCCGTTGGTGACAAGGTTGGTCGACGCTGCGGCGGGGGCCGCCGCCATGATCAGGAGTGCTGCAAAAACGCGCTTCATCGGTAATTCCTCGCCGTCCATCCGCTGGTGTCGAGGCCTCTGCATGTTCGATGCCAGTTCTTGATTCCGTGTAAATATCTGTAATTAATAAATTTTCTTGGCAGTGCCCGGCTGCCGTCACGCAATTTGCATGTCGGATTGCAAAGATCGTTGCGACGTGGCGATGGGGTTGAAGCGCAGCGCCGGGCGGCTTAGTCGTCGCGGCGTCAAGAACGGGACCCCCATGACCAAGCTTTCTGCCGCCATTCAGCGCATCAACCCCAGCCCGACCATCGCCGTCACCAACAAGGCGGCGGAGTTGAAGGCCGCCGGCCGCGACATCATCGGGCTCGGCGCCGGCGAGCCCGATTTCGACACGCCGGATTTCGTCAAGGAAGCGGCGATCGACGCCATCCGCCGCGGCCAGACCAAATATACTGCCGTCGACGGCACGCCCGAGCTCAAGAAAGCCATCCAGGCCAAGTTCGCCCGTGACAATGATCTCGCCTATGGGCTCGATCAGATCACCGTGAACAGCGGCGGCAAGCAGACGATCTTCAACGCCCTGCTGGCGACGCTCGATCCCGGCGACGAGGTCGTCATCCCGGCGCCCTATTGGGTCTCCTATCCCGATATCGTCCAATATACCGGCGCGACGCCGGTCATCATCAACTGCACCATCGCCAGCGAATTCAAGCTGACGCCGGAACAGCTCGACGCCGCCATCACCCCGCGCACCAAATGGCTGATCTTCAACTCGCCGTCGAACCCGACCGGCGCCGCCTATTCGGAAGCCGAGCTGAAGGCGCTCACCGATGTGCTGTTGAAGCACCCGCAGGTGCTGATCCTGGCCGACGACATGTACGAACATATCGTCTATGATGACTTTCGTTTCACCACCATCGCCCAGGTCGAACCGCGGCTCTACGATCGCACCCTGACGGTCAATGGCGCGTCCAAGGCCTATGCGATGACCGGCTGGCGCATCGGCTATGCCGGCGGGCCGGCCTGGCTGATCAAGGCGATGGCCAAGCTGCAATCGCAGTCGACGTCGAACCCCTGTTCGATCTCGATGGCAGCGACGGTGGCGGCGCTGAACGGTGACCAGTCCTTCCTCGCCGTCCGCAACGCTGCCTTCCAGAAGCGCCGCGATCTTGTCGTCTCGATGCTCAACCAGACGCCGGGGCTGATCTGCCCGCGTCCGGCCGGTGCCTTCTATGTCTATCCCGATTGCGCCGGGCTGATCGGCAAGACGACGCCGGCCGGCACGGTGCTGGCCGATGACGAGGCGGTGGCGGCCTATTTCCTCGAAGCCGAAGGCGTCGCGGTGGTGCATGGCGCGGCCTTCGGCGGCTCGCCGGCGTTCCGCATCAGCTATGCGACCTCGGACGCCCTGCTTGAGGACGCCTGCAACCGCATCCAGCGCGCCGTCGGCAATTTGCGCTGAGGGCAAGCGCACCCCCCGTATCCGGGGGGTTGCGACGCGGTCCCGGCCCCGGCACGAGGCGAGGCATCAGGGCCGCCGGCCTTGCCGGTTCAGGGGCAAATTATGGAATTTGATGACGTCATCCTCGGTCGCCGCAGCATCCGCGGCTACAAGCCGGACCCGGTGCCGCGCGCGCTGATCGAGGAGATCCTGGCGCTCGCCATGCGGGCGCCATCGTCGATGAACACCCAGCCGTGGAACTTCACTGTCGTTACCGGCGAGGCGCTCGATCGCATCCGCGCCGGCAATACCGAGCGCAACCTCGCCGGCATCCCGCACAGCCGCGAATTCCGTATCGGCCAGGCCTTTGCCGGGCCGCATCGCGAGCGCCAGATCGGCGTCGCCAAGCAATTGTTCACCGCCATGGGCATCGCCCGCGACGATGCCGCGATGCGCCAGGATTGGGTGTTGCGCGGTTTCCGCCAGTTCGACGCGCCGGTGTGCATCATCGTCACCTATGATCGCGCCGTCGATGGCAGCGACGATACGCCGTTCGATTGCGGCGCGGTGGCGACGGCGCTGGTCAACGCCGCCTGGTCGCGCGGGCTGGGCGCCGTCATCAACAGCCAGGGCATCATGCAGTCGCCGGTGGTGCGCGAACATGCCGGCATTCCCGACGACCAGGTGATCATGAAGAGCATCGCGCTCGGCTGGCCGGACGAGGATTTTCCGGCCAATGCCGTGGTCTCGACACGCAAATCGGTGGCGGAAGCCGCGCGATTCGTCGGGTTCGAGGATTAACTGTCGGCCTTGCGGGTGCGGCGAAGCGCGGCGGCAAGCCGTTTCAGAAGCTCATCCGCACCGCGTGAATGCCGATGCCGATCAGGCCGCCGATCAGCGTGCCGTTGATGCGGATGAACTGCAGGTCGCGGCCGACGGCGGTTTCGAGGCGATCGGTGACGGTGGCGGCGCTCCAGCCGCGGATGGTGTCGGAGACCAGGCTGACGATCTCGTCGCCATAGTCATGGACAAGGCCGACCGCGGCGCGGCGCAGGTGCAGGTTGATCGCGGCGCGCAGCGGTTCGTCGGCGGCAAGGCGCTCGCCGAGCGCGCGGACGACGGCGGCGAAGCGGCTGTCAGCGCCGCTGGTCGTCAGCGCCCGCGCGAGGCCGGTGCGCGCTTCGCTCCACAGGCCGTCGAGCCAGGCGCCGAGCGCCGGATTGGCAATAAGGTCGGCCTTCCAGGCTTCGACCTGTGCCTGGTTTTCGGGGAAGTGGCGGAGGTCGAAGGCGTAGGTCGCCAGGCTTTCGGCGATACGGGCGCGCAGCGGATGGCCGGGCTCGTGGCGCATTTCGCCGAGCAGCCGGCCGATGCCATCGATCAGCTGGTCGGCAACGCGGTCGTCGACGCTGACCAGGCGCAGCACCCAGGTGGTGCGATCGCTGACCATGGCGCGGATCACCGGTTCCTGGCTGTCGAGCGTGCGCAGTGCCCAGTCGAGCGCGGCGTCGATCAGCGGTTCGTGGCGGCCGCGGGCGAGTGTCGTGTCGATGGCGTCGGCGAGGATCGGGGAAAGCGGCACGGCATGCAGCTTCTGCAGGGCAGTGTCGCGGACCAGCGCCGCCATCGCCGGCGAATCGAGCGCTTCGATCAGCCGGGCGAGCAGCGGCCCGAAGCCGCGGCGGGGCCTGGGGGTGGCGGTGCTGGCGGCGGCAAGCCCCATCCCCGACACATGATCCGAGGGAGCGGGAAGCAGCGGGGCGCCGCTGTCCACACTGGCCTCGGCCGGTGCGCCATCGCCAGTGGCCGGTCCGGTCAGCCAGTTCGCCGCCAGCCCGGCCATGTCGACGCCCTCGAGCCGCCGCGCGACGATGACGGCGGTGAGGAAATTGTCCTTCAGGAACATCGCCAGCGTGTCGCCGATGCGATCCTTCGATCGCGGGATGATGGCGGTGTGCGGGATCGGCACCCCCAGCGGGTGGCGGAACAGCGCGGTGACGGCGAACCAGTCGGCCAGCCCGCCGACCAGCGCCGCCTCGGCAAAGGCCTGCACCCAGGGCCAGAGCGGGTGGCGGGCGGCCAGGCTCGTTGCGATGACGAAAAGGATCGCCATCGCGGCGAGCAGCAGGGTCGCCACCGCGCGCATGCGGTGGAAGGGGGAGGCGGGCAGCTCGAAGGGGCGGAAAAGTTTCAGGTCGTCACTCGGCCGGCTGTGGCTTTGCCGCTGCCTTAGCCCCTTCATTGTTGGTGAACCAGCGCTTGAACACCGGGCCCAGCCATTCTTCGGCGCCGACCGCCAGGCTGAAGCTGGCGGGCACGATGACGAGGGTGAGCGCCGTCGAGACGATCAGCCCGCCGATGACGACGATGCCCATCGGCGCCCGGAAGCTGCCATCGCCCGACAGCGCCAGCGCCACCGGCAACATGCCGGCAACCATGGCGACGGTGGTCATGATGATCGGCTGCACGCGCTTGTGGCCGGCTTCCATGATCGCCGCGGTGCGCTCGACGCCCTTGCCCATCTCCTCGATCGCCATGTCGACGAGCAGAATCGAGTTCTTGGCGACAATGCCGAGCAGCATCAGCAGGCCGATGAACACCGGCATCGAGACGGCGTTGCCGGTCAGGTGCAGGGCGATCCCGCCACCGAGCGGCGCCAGCAGCAGCGAGCCCATGTTGACGAAGGGCGGCAGGATCCGCTTGTACAGCAGCACCAGCACGGCGAAGACCAGCAGCACGCCGGCGATCACGGCGAGCACGAAGTTGACCAGCAATTCGCCCTGCCACTTGTCCTGGCCGAGCTGGATCTTCTCCACCCCCTGCGGCAGGTTCTTCATCGCCGGCAGCGCGTCGATCTTGGGACGGGCGTCGCCGGAGACGAGGCCGGGGGCGAGATCGGCACCGATGACGATGCGGCGCTGCTGGTTGTAACGGCGCAATTCGGTGGCGCCGGCGCCGAAGCTGATGTCGGCGAGGACCTTCAGCGGCACCGAACCACCGCCGGCGGTCGGTACCGGCAGGTTCTGCAGCGTGGCGATGCTGCGGCGCGAATCCTCGGCCAGTGCGACGCGGATCGGGATCTGGCGGTCGCTCAGCGAGAATTTGGCGACATTCTGGTCGATATCGCCGAGTGTCGCGATGCGGATGGTCTGCGACAGCGCCGCGGTGGTGACACCCATCTGCGCCGCCAGGTCGAAACGTGGCCGGATGGTGATCTCCGGCTTGCGCAGATCGCCCTCGACGCGCGGCTGGCGCAGTTCCTTCAGCCCGCGCATCTGCTCGACGATGGTGTTGGCGGTGCGTTCGAGCAGCGCGGGATCGCTGCCGGCGAGCACCACCGACATGTCACGGCCGCCGAAGCCGCCGGACTGCGACTGGAAATTCACCCGCGCATCGGCGATCGCCGTCAGCTTCGGCGCCAGTTCGCGCTCGAACTGCGTGCTCGAGATCGGGCGATCCTTGCGCAGGGTCAGGTAGATCTCGCCCTCGCCGATGTTGACGTCGGCAAAGGCGGCTTCGACGATCGGCGAGGTTTCGAGGATGGCGACGGCCTTGTCGACCGCGGCCTCGGTCTGCGCCAGCGTCGCGCCGGGGGTCAGCGCCACCTTCACCTGGCTGAAATCGGTGTCGATGTTGGGCTGGAAGGTCAGCGGCAGGGTTTTGTAGGCGAAAAAGGTCGCGATCAATGCACCGCCGCCGCCGATCAGAACGGTTTTCCAGCGATTGCGCAGCGCCGCGCGCAGCACGC
Source organism: Sphingomonadales bacterium (assembly GCA_027489695.1). Classification (GTDB taxonomy): domain Bacteria; phylum Pseudomonadota; class Alphaproteobacteria; order Sphingomonadales; family Sphingomonadaceae; genus Sandarakinorhabdus. The sequence continues at coordinate 2,851 of JAIXZK010000305.1, read as the reverse complement.
CCATGTAGAAATCGACGAAACGGCCTTCGCCATGCGTCGCCTGGCCCTCGGCCTTCAGGAAATAGGCGGCGATCATCGGGGTGATCAGGCGGGCGACGGCCAGCGACAGCAGCACCGAAATGACGACGGTGAAGCCGAAATTCTTGAAGAACTGCCCGGAAATGCCCGGCATCAGGCCGACCGGCAGGAACACCGCGACGATCGAGAAGGTGGTGGCGACAACGGCAAGGCCAATTTCGTCGGCAGCGTCGATGGCGGCCTGGAAGGCGGTCTTGCCCATGCGCATGTGCCGGACGATGTTCTCGATCTCGACGATGGCATCGTCGACGAGCACCCCGGCGACGAGGCTGAGGGCGAGCAGCGACAGCGAGTTGAGCGAGAAGCCGAGCAGATCGAGGAACCAGAAGGACGGGATCGCCGACAGCGGAATGGCGATCGCCGAGATCATCGTGGCGCGCCAGTCCTTGAGGAACAGGAAGACGACGATGACGGCGAGCACGGCGCCTTCGACCATGGCGTCGATGGCGGCGTGATATTGCTGCTTGGTGTAATCGACCGATGTGTAGAGCTGGGTGAACTTGATCTTCGGATTTTCCTTGTGGAGCTGCTCCAGCGCCTTCACCGCGGCATCATAGACGGTGACGTCCGACGACCCCTTGGCCTTGGCCAGCGCGAAGCTGAGCACCTGGCGCCCGTCCTTCTTCGAAAAGCCGCGCTGTTCGGCGTAAAGGTCGCGAACCGTGGCGATGTCGGTAAGACGGACGGTGCGCCCGCCCGATACGGTGATCTGGGTCTCGCCCAGGCCATAGGCATTGGCGGCGTTGCCGAGGACTCGGACCGACTGTTCGGACCCGGCGATTTCGGTGCGGCCGCCGGCGGCATTGATGTTGACGAGGCGCAGCTGGTCGTTGACCTCGGCCGCGGTCAGGCCATAGGCCTGCAGGCGCGCCGGATCGAGGATGACGCGGATTTCGCGGCTCACCCCGCCGGCGCGGCGCACCTGCGCCATGCCGGGAATGCTCAGCAGCTTCTTCGCCACCTGATCGTCGACGAACCACGACAGCTGCTCCAGCGTCATGTCGACCGATTCGACGGCGAAATAGGCGATCGGCCCGCCGGCGACATCGACGCGCTGGATCTGCGGCTGCAGGATGCCCTGCGGCAGGTCGGAGCGGATGTTGGCGATGGCATCGCGAACGTCGTTGACGGCGCGATCGATCGGCGTGCCGATGGCGAACTGGATCTGGGTGCGCGACTGGCCCTCGCTGACATAGGAGGACATTTCATCGACGCCGTTGATGCCGCGGATCGCCGCCTCGACGCGCTGCGTCACCTGCGTTTCCAGCTCGGTCGGCGCGGCGCCCGGCTGCGAGACCACCACCGTCGCGCCCGGAAAGTCGATGTCCGGGTTGTCGTTGATGTCCATGGTCACGAAGCTGAGGATGCCGGCGAGCGTCAGCATGAAGAAGGCGACGAGCGCCGGCACCGGATTGCGGATCGACCAGGCGGAAATGTTGCGCATCGGGCGGATACCTTGGTGAAACGCGTGAAGAAGCGACGGGAGACGATTATTTGCCGGCGAGGACCGGGGTGATCGTCTCGCCATCGCGCAGGAAGGCGGCGGCGCTGACCACGACCCGTTCGCTGCCGTTCAGCCCGGCGGCGATGGCGACACCATTATCATCGACACCGCCGACCGTCACGGCACGGCGCACGGCCTTGTTGTCGCTGCCGACGACCATGACGAAATTGCCCTTGGCATCGGCCTGGACGGCGGACTGCGGCAGCACCGGACGCACCGTATCACCGGCGGCGATGGTGGCGCGGGCGAAGGCGCCGACGCGCAGGCCGGGGGCATAGGCCAGCGCGATGCGGGCGATGCCCTGGCGGCTCTGGGCGTCGATCACCGGATCGAGCAGCCAGACGCGGCCCTGATAGGCGGTGGTCGAACCGACCGGCACGACATTGGCGGTCATGCCGACGCGCAGCCGCGCCATATCCTGCTCGGCAACCTGGGCGCGCATTTCGAGCACGCCGCCTTCGGCGATGCGGAACAGCGCCGCCGAGCCGGGGCCGACGACCTGGCCAGCCTCGACATTGCGGGCCAGCACCAGGCCGGTGTGCGGGGCGCGCACGTCAAGCCGGGCGATGCGCTCGCGAGCCTGGGCGAGCTGCGCCCGGGCAACGCCGACACGCGCCAGCGCCGAATCACGGGTGGCGGTACGCTGGTCGATATCGGCCTTGGAAATGAAGCCCTTGCCGACCAGCGACTGGGCGCGTTGCAGATTGGCCTCGGCAAGGCGGGCATCGGCTTCGGCCTGGCGGATGCCGGCGGCCAGCTGCACGGCCTCCTGTTCCTGGACAGCGCGATCGATGCGCGCCAGCACCTGGCCGGCGACGACACGGTCCCCGGCATCGACGAGCACCGCCGTCACCCGGCCGCCTTCGCCCTGCACGCCGACCGAGGCATCGCGGCGCGCGGCGATCGAGCCGGGTCCGGTGACGAGGCTGGCGACATTGGCCGTGCCCGGCACCATCACGGTAACGCGCGGCGGCGTATCGACCACCGGTGGGGCGGCCGGCGTGGCGCCGAACAGCTTCCAGGCACCGAAGGCCAGCGCCGCGATGACGACCAGCGCGATGACCGGCACCAGCCAGCGCGGCCGGCCGGTTGCGCCCGCCGGGCCCGCCACATGCGGCGGAAAGTCGTAAACCTCCGCCGAGGCCGGATCGGGGCGCTTGCTGTGCATGTTCATACTCGAATTTCCTCAGACCGCGACTGTATTACGCGAATATGCCAGTGGCCGCAAGTCGCATAGTCGCTGACTGTGGCAAGCGAAAGGCCGAGGCG
>JAIXZK010000186.1 GCA_027489695.1 Sphingomonadales bacterium | reverse complement strand
TCGCCGCCATCAACGGCCATGCCATCGGCCTCGGCCTCGATCTCGCCTGCCTGTGCGACATGCGCATCGCGGCGGCATCGGCGAAATTCGCCGCCAGTTTCATCAAGGTCGGCCTCGTCCCCGGCGACGGCGGCGCCTGGACCCTGCAACAGATCCTCGGCTACCCGCTCGCCGCCGAACTGTTCCTCACCGGCGACCGCTTCGACGCAGGCCGGGCGCTGGCGATCGGCCTGGTCGGCAGCGTCGTCCCCGATGCCGAACTGATGGACGCGGCGCTGGCCCTCGCCGACCGCGTCGCCGCCAACCCGGCCCGCGCCCTGCGCCTCACCAAGCGCCTGCTCCGCGAAGCGCAATCGCTGCGCATGGCGGAAGTGCTGCAACTCTCCGCCGCCTTCCAGGCGCTGGCCCATGAAACCTCGGACCACGCCGAAGCCGTAGCGGCGTTCCTCGAAAAGCGCCCGGCGGTGTTCACGGGGGGGTGATTATTTTTTTGGAAGAGAAGTGGGGCCTCCGGCGGCTGGGGCCGTGGGCCCCAGACCCCATTTAGTTTGGCGGCGTCAGCGCTACCTCTTGGTGTTCATCCAGCACTTGTTGTAGCCGGCCTCGTAGGTGCTGGCGTACTCCGTGTCGTAAGCGCCACTGTGGCGCTCATAGGCCATGCTGAGTCTGGCCTTCTTGTCTGCGACGCCAGCCTTGCAGCCGTCATCGTAGTAGGCGCTGGCGTTGGCATCCGTGCCATCAGACGTCGCGGAGGCAGCGCCATAGCTGAATACCGCAATGCACCCTTGGTCAACGACGACACCGTCGCTGTCGGCCCACCAGCCCTTTTCGTGAACGCATTTGCCTTCGAGGACCTGTTTCACCTTTACATTCATCCTGTCGGCGCCGGGTAACGGGCAACGGTTCATGGCACCCGTCGAGCCGCACGTGATTTCCGCAGCAAATGCCTGTGAAGCGAATGCCAGCGAAATGGCGGCTGCGGCTGCAAGCAGTTTCGTATAGTTTCTCATCTAAATATCCTCATTTTGGCATTACTATCCAGATCGAAGATTTTTGGTTTCAATCCGCATATTTTATCAAACGGAATGTTGTATAATTTTTTGTGTCCGATCGGGCGTAAAAACAAGCATGGAATGAATAGATCTTTCTCCACACAAGACTCGTTTTGCACGATTCGTGCCAATTCAAAAAAGCGCAAAAGACAGGCTTTTTCGGTCTTGGACGTTTCCGCAAAACGCAAAATGAAACTCTGAGAGTTGCAATTTGCGATACGATTGACGCTTTTTTGCAAACCTCCATCAGCGCGAGCAAAAGCGCGACCGTCAGCTTCTGGCGTATACTGACATAGTGCTAAGCCTTGAGAATTGACCGCAACCTCCAAGAATCGGTCATTGAGCGCTTAGGCTTTGGGCGGAGAGTGTCTCGATTTCGCTCAGCACGAGCGGGCTCCCCGGCCCCCTTGCCAAACCGCCCGCCAGCCGCGAGAGGCTCGCCATGACCGACGCCGATCTCGCCCGCCTGCTCGCCGCCGAAGCCGGGCGGATTCTGATGGCGTTGCGTGACGAGGGCGGGCGCGAGCCCAGGGCGCTGGGGGACGAGGGCGACAAGCGTGCCAATGCGTATCTGATGGCGGCGCTGCGGCGCGAGCGGCCGGGGGATGCGATCCTGTCCGAAGAGGAGATGAACGACACCGCCCGCTGCGCGGTTGCCCGCGTGTGGGTTATCGATCCGCTCGACGGCACGCGCGAATATGGCGAGGGCCGCGACGATTGGGCGGTGCATGTCGGCCTGGCCATCGACGGGGTGGCGAGCGAGGGCGCGGTTGCCCTGCCGGCGCGCGGGACCTGTTTCTGCACGGCGCGGCCGCCGGCGCTGGTGGCGGAGGCGTCGCCGCTGCGCATGCTGGTCAGCCGCACGCGGCCGGCGCCGGAAGCCGTCAAGGTTGCCGAGGCGCTCGGCGCCGTGCTGGTGCCGATGGGCAGTGCCGGCGCCAAGGCGATGGCGGTGCTCGCCGGCGAGGCCGACATCTATCTCCACACCGGCGGGCAATATGAATGGGACAATTGCGCGCCGGCCGCGGTGGCGCGGGCCGCCGGGCTGCATGTCAGCCGGGTCGACGGTTCGCCGCTGGTCTACAACCGCGCCGATCCGTCGCTGCCGGATTTGCTGATCTGCCATCGCGAGCGGGCCGCGGAAGTGCTGCGACTGGTCGCGGCGGGCTGAGTCTCCCCTTTTCTTCTCCCCTCCCGCAAGCGGGAGGGGTCGGGGGTGGGCACTGCCGTTCGTCGAAGCAGATAGGCCGCAGCGGCCGGTCCGCAACCAGCTGTCCTACAACCCTTGGAATATGCTATGTTTCCTGCATCGATAAGGAAGCTCCCGATGTCGTGTATGCGGAACGACGCCCCTCCCGAGGTTACCTCCGAGGTGCGCCATCGACGGGTGGGCGGAGTCTTGCCGCGCTGCCACGGCAGCGCGTGTTGGAGAAAATCCCCGAATCTGTAAAATATGGAAAATAGCGACACCGGCGCGGGCCGTTCCCACCCCCGCCCCCCGGCAAGCGAGAGGGGAGAATGGAAGGATCAGCCGGTGATCGTTGCCCAGAGTCCGGCGCTGCCCCGCGCCACCGCCAGCGCGCCGAGCCGATCGGCCCAGGCGCCCTCGCTGCCGAATTCCGATCGCCAGCCCATCAGCCGCCGGGTGAGCAATTGCAGCGGATAATCGCGGGTGAAGCCGATGGCGCCATGGACCTGATGGGCGATGGCGACACCGCGGCCGATGGCGAGATTGGCGCGCAGCTTCGCCGCCGCCAGTGCCAAGCGGCAATCGCCGCCGGCATCCAGCGCCGCCGCGGCCGCTGCCGAGGCCATTCCCGCGGCGGCGACTTCGCTGGCCAACACCGCCAGCTGCTGCTGCACCGCCTGCTGCCGGGCCAGCGGCTTGCCGAACTGGACGCGGGTGTTGACATGATCGACCGCCAGATCGAGCGCCGCACCCAGCGCGCCCGCGACCTGGGCAGCACGCGCCCAGCCGGCGAGTGCGAGCAGGTCGGGCTCGCTCGCCGCCGAATCCCCAACTCCGCTCTTGCCGAGCGAAGTCGAGGCACGCCCCGCCGCCAGCACCGCCGCCCCCTGCCAGTCGAGCCGGTCGCGCGGCTCCCCCGCCGGGCTGAGCCCGGGCGTGGCGACGCCCGGCGGCAGCAGCAGCAACTCGCCCCCGACGGCGGCGAGCACGGCGTCGCTGGCCCCGCCCCACGGCACCGCCGGCGCCGAACCGGTGAAACGGCCGTCGGTCACCCGGCCCTGCGCGATGGCGATGGTCACCCGCCCCGCCGGCAGCGCCACCCCGGCATCGGCGAGCAACCGCGCCGCCAGCATCGCTTCGGCGAGCGGCTGCGCCAGCGCCGCGGCGCCGGCGAGGCGCAGCACGGCCTCGGCATCGCCCCAGTCACCGCCGAAACCGCCGGCGGCTTCCGGCACCAGCAGCCGCGGCAGGCCGGACTCGGCAATCGCGGTCCAATCGGGCGCGCCGGCGAACAGCGCGCTCGCGGTGCGTTCGAGATCGGGGCGCATCGCCGTCATCGCAGCCCCATTCCGCGGGCAATGATGCCGCGCAGCACCTCGCGGGTGCCGCCGCGCAGCGAGAAGCTGGGCGACACCAGCAGCAATCGCGCCAGGCAGCGCAGCAGCGGCGTCGCGCCATCGAGATCGGCGGCGAGCACCGCCTGGATCGCCTGCGGCAAGCGTTGTTCGAAACTGTTGCCGAGATCCTTGACGATGGCCGCCTCGACCACCGGGTCCTCGCCGCCGGCGAGCTTGGCCGCGGTCGCCATCGACATTTGCCGCAGGGTCCATAGCTCGGCGACAAGCTCGCCGATCACCCGCACCACGGCGGGATCCTGGGGCGCGCTGTCGATCAGCGCCGCGAGCAGGGCGTGCGAGGACAGATAGCGTTCCGGGCCGGAGCGCTCGATGGCGAGTTCAGCCGTCACCTGGCGCCAGCCATCGCCTTCGACGCCGACCAGCGCATCCTCCGGCACGATCACATCGTCGAAGAACACCTCGTTGAAATCATGATTGCCGACAAGATCGATGACCGGGCGGATCGTGATGCCCGGCGTGTCGAGCGGGATCAGGAACTGGCTCAGCCCAGCCTGCCGCTCCGATCCGGCCTCGCTGCGCAGCAGTGCCAGCATGACCTGCGCGTGATGGGCACCGCTGGTCCACAGCTTCTGGCCATTGAGGCGCCAGCCGCCCGCCACCCGCTCGGCCCGCGAACGCACCCCGGCCAGGTCCGATCCGGCGCCCGGCTCGCTGAGGCCGATGCAGGCGAAGACCTCGCCCGCCGCCATGCCGGGCAGCCAGCGCCGGCGCTGCGCCTCGCTGCCATAGCGCAGCAGCAGCGGCCCGGTCTGGCGATCGGCAATCCAGTGCGCGCCGACCGGCGCCCCGGCGGCGAGAAGTTCCTCGAGGATGATATAGCGCGCCATCGCCGAGCGCGCCCGGCCGCCATAGGCCTCGGGCCAGGTCATGCCGATGAAACCGGCGGCGCCGAGCGCTCGCGAAAACTCGGGATCGGCGACCGCCCAGCAATTGGCGCGTGCCGCGGGTTCGCTGGCGGGCTGGTGGCGGGCGAGAAAGGCGCGGATGTCGCCACGCAGGGCGGCGCTGTCGTCCGGAAACGCGAAAGGCGGCAGGGCGAAGACGGCGACCATCGTCACCGGCTTGCCCTGCCGCGTGTTGCCGCAACACTGTCAGTTGCGGCGGGTCGCTGGTCAGGCGGCCACGGTCGGGCGGCGGCGACGCATCGTGCCGCCGACGATGCCGAAGCCGGCAACCAGCATCGCCCAGCTCGCCGGCTCCGGAACGAAGCTGCCGCCGCCGCCATCGAGCAACGGCACTTCGACTTCGCCGACGGTGCCGATCAGGGTGCCGCGCGCCAGGCCATTGTTCTTGACGGTCATCGAGGTGAAGGAATCGAGGCCGGCGATGCCCGAGCGCGACAGGATGGTGAACGGCGAGAAATCGAGCTCGCCATTGTTGGCGGCGATCTCGTCATAGTTGAGATCGGGGCCAGTATAAGTGAAGGTGATGTTGACCAGCGCCGGATCATCGTTGGCAATGACGTTGCCCGGGGTCACGCCGACGTTGGCGGTCGAGAAGGTGAAGTTCGACGGCGTGTTGCTGACCCCGAAGAAATTGGCAAAATCATAGATGGTGAAGAAATTGCCGTTCTGCAGACCGGCATCGGACGCCAGCGTCGCGTCGTAATTGTAGGCGAACACGCTCGATCCGAGATCGATCGGCGAACCGCCGGTCAGCACCGGGATCAGGCTCGCCTGGGCGGTGCCAGCCGTCACCAACATTGCCGCTGCAACCATGTATTTTTTCATATCTCAATCCCTGTCCAGAAACACACCGAGATGATCATCTCGCGATCGACACGATCTTCGTTTCATTGCCGCCGCTGTCGCGCCAGCATTCGCTATAATCCCGTGACCGAAGCAGATACGTGGCAAAGACTGTACTGTTCCGTGCAGTGCAGCATGAATGCGATGAGTGGTTTATGTTTTCGGAACTCGCACATCATTCGATACGAGTATTGGCAGCAAACGACCGTAATGTTGCGGCAACGTACTGCTTTCGTTTTGTCCGGCGCGGCGCTAAGGCGTCGCCATGGCATCCGTCGCCCCGGTCATCCTGCTGCCGCTGAACAGCCTGGCGCATGGCGGGGTCGAACGGGTGGCGTTGCGGCTCGCGCGGCATTGGACAGCGGCGGGCGCCGATGTCCGCACCGTCATCGGCCGCGCCGCCGGCCCGTTGCTGGCCGAAACCGCCGCCGGGTTCACCGATCTGGCCGGCCCCGCCAGCGAACCCTGGCAAGGGTTGCGCCTCGCCGGCGCGCTGGCGCGGCTGCTCGCCGGCATGCGACCCGATAGCGGCGTGCTGTTCGCCGCCGGCAACACCTATGCGCTGGTGGCGGTGCTGCTGAAGCTGCGCCTGGGTCGCCGCTGCCCGCCGATCGTCCTCAAGATCTCGAACGACCTGCTGCGGCCCGACATGCCGCCGCTGCTGCGCTGGGGCTATCGGCGCTGGTTGCGCGTTCAGGGTCGGATGATCGACCATTTCATCGCACTGGCGGCGCCGATGCGCGCCGAGATCGAAGCCCTGACCGGCGCCGATCCGGCGCGCGTGTCGATCATCGAGGATCCGGCGCTCGATGCCGCCACCCTCGACCGGCTCGTCCAGATCGGCACGGCACGGCCCGCCGATGCCGGGGCCAGCAATGGGGCCAGCGCCGGCGGTCGCCACTTCGTGGCGGTCGGGCGGCTGGCGCCACAGAAGAATTTCGCACGCGCCATCGAAGCCTTTGC
>JAIXZK010000002.1 GCA_027489695.1 Sphingomonadales bacterium | reverse complement strand
GTTGCTACCACTGCTTTTCGCAACGGTGCATGCGACCGGTCTGCCATTGGCTTCGACCTTTATGACCACCCTGGTAACGCCTTGTTCTTCGTTAACAAGTGCTCGTTGCGGGTAACCGTAATTCAAATTCATGCTGTTCTTGATAAAGACCGGCGGGCTGGCCGCGATCAGGCACGGCGCGAGGGCCGCTGCGGACAGAGCCCGGCGCCGAAGATGCCCGCTGCGAAAATTCCGTGGCGAGATGCTCTCAAAGCACGCCATGGCAGTGCTTGAACTTCTTGCCCGATTCGCACGGGCATGGCGCGTTGCGCGATACCGCCCGGTGCCATTCGGCGAGATCGTCGGGATCGACCTGCGTCATCTCCGCCGTCGCCGCGGCGGCGCCAGCAAGCGCCCCCGGCGGCAGCGTGCCGAAGGCGTCGAGGCGCAGCGGCGGAAGGCCGGCAGCGTCATTCTCGCCGGTGAGCGGATCGATGTGCGTCGTCACAAAGCCCGGCATCGGCGCGAACGGCTGCTGCGCCGATGGCGCTTCATATTGGAACTGGGCGTTGGCCAGCATCCGCGTCACATCCTCGCGCACCGTCGCCAGCATGCGTTCGAACAGCGCAAAGGCTTCCGACTTGTACTCGTTCAAGGGCGTCTTCTGCGCATAGGCGCGCAAATGGATGACCTGGCGCAGGGCATCCAAGGTCGCCAGATGCTCCTTCCAGTGATGGTCGAGCGCCTGCAGCAGGAAATGCTTCTCGATCTCCACCCAGCCTTCCGGCGTCATCTGCGCCGCCTTGGCCGCCATCGCCTCGTCGGCAGCGGCGGTCAGGCGATCGAGCACGATCTCGGGATCGATGGCGGCTTCCTGCGGCCAGCCGCGGACGTCGAGATCGAGGCCGAGCGTCTCACGCACGCCGGTTTCCAGCGCGTCGATGTCCCATTGCTCCGGGTAGGAATTCGGCGGGCAGCAGGTGCCGACCAGCGCGTTGATCGTCTCCAGCCGCATGTCGATGACGACATCGCCGACGGTTTCCGAATCCATGATGTCGGCGCGCTGGTCGTACACCACCTTGCGCTGGTCGTTCATCACGTTGTCATATTCGAGCAGCTGCTTGCGCACGTCGTAGTTGCGCGCCTCGACCTTCTTCTGCGCCGTCTCGATCGCCTTCGAAATCCACGGGTGGACGATCGCCTCGCCCTCCTCCAGCGAATTGTTCATCATCCGCGCCAGCATGTTCTGCTGGCCGAAGATGCGCAGCAGGTCGTCGTCGAGGCTGAGGTAGAAACGGCTGAGGCCGGGATCGCCCTGGCGGCCGGAGCGCCCGCGCAGCTGGTTGTCGATGCGCCGGCTTTCGTGGCGCTCGGTGCCGAGCACGAACAGCCCGCCGGCAGCACGCACTGCCTCGCGCTCGGTCTCGACCTCGGCCTTGATGCGGGCGATCGCCGCCTCGCGCTCCGGCCCTTCCGGCATGCCCTCGAGCTCGCGGATGACGCGCGCTTCGAAATTGCCGCCGAGCTGAATGTCGGTGCCGCGGCCGGCCATGTTGGTGGCGATGGTGACGGCGCCCAGCCGCCCGGCCTGTTCGACGATATGGGCTTCCTGCTCGTGATAACGGGCATTCAGCACGACATGCTTGACGCCCTCGCGCTCCAGATATTCGGCGAGCATCTCGCTCTTCTCGATCGACACGGTGCCGACCAGGATCGGCTGGCCGCGCGCCGTCGATTCGCGGATGGTCTTGACGATCGCCTTGAACTTGTCGTCGGCGTTCTTGTAGAATTCGTCGTCGACATCCTGGCGCAGCACCGGCCGGTTGGTCGGGATCTCGACGACATTCAGCTTGTAGATGTCGAAGAATTCGGCGGCCTCGGTGGCCGCAGTGCCGGTCATGCCGCCCAGCTTGGGGTACATGCGGAAATAATTCTGGAAGGTGATGCTGGCCAGCGTCTGGTTCTCGGGCTGGATCTGCACGCCTTCCTTGGCCTCGACCGCCTGGTGCAGGCCGTCGGACCAGCGGCGGCCATCCATCATGCGGCCGGTGAATTCATCGATGATGATCACCTTGCCGGCGCGGACGATATAATCGGTATCGCGGCGGAAGATGATGTTGGCGCGCAGCGCCTGGTTCAGGTGATGGACGACCTGGGTATTCTCGAAATCATAGAGGTTCTCGCCCTCGAGCAGCCCGGCCGCCAGCAGCGCCTGTTCGGCGCGCTCGGTGCCGCCTTCGGTGAGGATCACCGACTTGGCCTTTTCGTCGATCTCGTAATCGCCGGGGGCGAACTGCTTCACGACGGCATCGACCGACATGTAGAGTTCGGACTTGTCGTCAGTGGGACCGGAGATGATCAGCGGCGTGCGCGCTTCGTCGACCAGCACCGAATCGACCTCGTCGACCACGGCATAATGGAACGGCCGCTGCACCATCTGCTGGCGGCTGTATTTCATGTTGTCGCGCAGATAGTCGAAGCCGAATTCGTTGTTGGTGCCATAGGTGATGTCGCAGGCATAGGCCTCGCGCCGCGTCGTATCATCGATGTTCGGCACGATGACACCGACAGTCAGGCCAAGGAACTTGTAGACCTGGCCCATCCAGGCGGCATCGCGCGCCGCCAGATAATCGTTGACGGTGACGACATGCACGCCCTTGCCGGGCAGCGCGTTCAGATAGACGGCGAGCGTCGCCACCAGCGTCTTGCCTTCGCCGGTGCGCATTTCGGCGATCTCGCCGCGGTGCAAAACGATGCCGCCGACCAGCTGCGTATCATAATGGCGCTGGCCGAGCGTGCGCTTGGCCGCCTCGCGCACCGTCGCAAAGGCTTCGGGCAGCAGATCGTCGATCTTCGCACCCTTGGCCAGTTCGGCGCGGAACTTGTCGGTCTGGGCGCGCAGCGACGCATCGTCGAGCGCCGAAACCTGCGCTTCCAGCGCGTTGATCTTCGCCACGATCGGCGCCAACGACTTGACGTAGCGATCGTTGGAGGAGCCGAACAGCCGCTTGGCGATGCCGCCCAATCCGAGCATGGAATTCCTGACGCAAGGCAAGTTGCCCGCACGCCTTTACGGCCACGGGATATCGAGGCGCGATGTAGGGAGGCACCGCCCTTTCGTCAATTCGGCGCCGGCCAGCACCGGCGCGCTGCCGCACCGCAGCGAATCGATAGCGGCCCGCGGTGATTCCCGTGTTACAATAACATCATATCGGTTGCGCAAGGATGCGCGCAATCGCTCAGCGGTGGATTTGCTCGCCCGATCGGGTGCTCCTCATCGCGCAGCGGGATGTGCCGAATTGCCCCAATTACCTTCGTCGGCGGCGCTGCCTGGCGCCGCACAGGCGCTCGGGCTGGCGATTGTCGCGGCGTCGGCGGCGCCGCTGCTGCTGCTCGATGGCGAGCTCAACGTGCTCGGTGCCAGCGACACCTGCCGCAAGGCGTTCGATTTCGCCCCGGCGCCGGCGCCGCTCGGTTCGATCTTCGCGCTCGGCAATGGGGAATGGCAATTGCCGCGCCTGCGCTCGCTGCTGCAGGCAACCCTCGCCGGCGCGAGCACCATCGACGCCTATGAGCTCGATCTGGAGCAGCCGCGCCATGGCAAGCGCCGTCTTGTCCTCCATGCCCGGCGATTGCGCTACGAAGGCGATGGCGGCGCGGCGCTGCTGCTGCTGTCGATCACCGATGTCACCGCCTCGCGCCTCGCCGATGAAGCGCACGCCGCGCTGTTGCGGGAAAAGGTCCTGCTGCTGCAGGAAATCCAGCACCGCATCGCCAACAGCCTGCAGATCGTCGCCAGCGTGCTGATGCAGGGCGCCCGCCGCGTCAGTTCCGAGGAAAGCCGCGGCCATCTCAAGGACGCGCACAGCCGGGTCATGGCGATCGCGCAATTGCAGCACCATCTGTCCAATGCCGAAAATGGCGACGTCGACCTTGGCGACTATCTCGGCAGATTGTGTGATTCGCTCGGCGCGTCGATGATCGAGGACCATGATCGTCTGAAGCTGACCACCGCGTGCGACAAGGCCCTGGTCACTTCCGACACCTCGGTCAGCCTCGGGCTGGTCGTTACCGAACTCGTCATCAATTCGCTGAAACATGCCTTTGGCCCCGTCCAGCCGGGCACGATCACCGTCACCTATCGCTGCACCGCGCACGACTGGCGGCTCGCCGTGTGCGACAATGGCAAGGGCATGGCCGTGGTTGCCCCGGCTCCGGGGCTCGGCACCAGCATCGTCACCGCGCTGGCACGGCATCTGCAGGCCGACGTGACGATCGAGGACGGCAACCCCGGCACCCTGGTCACGCTGCATCATCGCGCTGCCGATCCCGAGCCCGCCGAGCAAGCGCTCTGAGCGGCGGGCGGATGTCGGCGCGGCTCAGGGCTCGGCCGGCTGCCGCGACGCCGCGGCGCGTTGCCGCCGGCGCAGGCCGAAATTGACGGCGCGCTGCACCCGCGGATAGCGCCGCGCCATCCGCACATAGCGCCGCCGCGCCGCGCCGGAGTTGCGCAGCACCAGCGCCAGCCCGATGCCGAACAGCACGAACCCCAGCGGCCCCGGCGTCGGCAGCCCGATGATCGGCCCGAAGATCATCAGCGCGACGCCGGCGGCCAGCCGCGCGATGCGGGCAATTTCGCTGCGGGGGCGGGCGGGCGGCATGGCGCCGGTTTAGGCATCGCCGCCCGGAAGGGAAGCGGCTTTCCGCCCTGCGTCGCTGCAAACCGGCACCAGTTCGGCTTGAGGAAAAAACCTAGCGTCTCTAGGCTCGTGACAGGCCCGCAACAGGAGGCGCAATGGTCGCGCATGTCGGAACCGTCGCCTTTCTGGGGCTGGAGGCGCGCGCCGTCGAGGTGCAGGTGCAGATGGCCGGCGGCGCCGTCGGCTTTTTCACGGTGGGCCTGCCCGACAAGGCGGTGAAGGAAAGCCGCGAGCGCGTGCACGCGACATTGGACGCCATCGGCCTGGCGCTGCCGCCGCGCCGCATCGTCGTCAACCTGTCGCCGGCCGACCTGCCCAAGGAAGGCTCGCACTATGATCTGCCGATCGCGCTGGGGCTGCTCATTGCCATGGGCGTCATTCCGCAGGACGCGGTCGATGGTTTCCTCTGCGTCGGCGAACTCGGCCTCGATGGCCGGCTGGCGCCGGTGCCGGGCGTCCTGCTCGCCGCGCTGCACGCTGCCGAGCGCGAACTCGGGCTGGTCTGCCCGGCGGCCCAGGGCGGCGAAGCAGCCTGGGCCGGGGAAGTCGATGTCGTCGGCGCCCCCGATCTGCTCAGCCTGCTCAACCATCTGAAGGGCACGCAATTGCTGTCGCCGCCGGTGCGCAGCCTCGCCGAAATCACCCGTACCGGCCCCGACATGGCCGAGATCAAGGGCCAGGAAACCGCCAAGCGCGCCGTCGAGATCGCCGCCGCCGGCGGGCATAACCTGCTCACATTGTGGCGTGAAGACCCTTTGTTGGCAACCGCAGTTTGCCGAGCTTTCTGGCAGGCGACGGGCGGACCTGAGAGACTAACAATACTTCGATGACCTGCGACGTTAGCGGTCACCGTTCGCGGGTAGGGAAGGAATTTATATGCCGATAGAACGATCTGGGGATATGCAATTTGTGGCATATGCCCTCGCCAGATGCGGAGAGTTGACCGAGCCCGGCAAGCCTAGTTTGCCGCCAAGCTGGCTGGGGGTAGACTCGTGGAAGGCCGCCTACGCTCTGTTTTTTGATGCGCTTGGAGACGGTCGCGAGCCGGTGAGTTTTGCAAATAGCTTAAAAAATGCCCGAGATGCGTTTGATGCTCATGTGGATTCGGGGCGAGTTGGCTGGGTCGACCAAAGCGCGGGCGGCCAAGCTTACCGACAAGACAACATGGTTAGACGAGTGCTGAATGAATGGCGAAGCAGGTCGGATGACGAAATCCGCGATGCCGTTCTCGGCATATTGGATGCCTCCGGGGGCCGGACATCGAGGCTCCCCGCCGCCACGCTTCGGTTAGTAAGCCCAGAAATGATTGACGCGGCTATTGATGCTTACCAAGCCGGGGTGAAGCACAACTTTGCTGAGTCCCGAGACTATGACGTCTTGTTGCCATCTGGCGAACGATTGCCGCCAAAGGCAGTCTTCGGGATCGCCTTGGGCCCGATTATTGGTCGCCCCGCAAAGCCATCTGACTTCACGGCCGGGTGGGGCGAGCCATGTTTTGAAATCATCGAGGAAGCCGGTTACCCTATCGTGGAAAAGGCAGCTTCCTCTTCCTCGTCGGATGAAGACGATGAACGCACCTGGGCGGAAGGTTCACCTAAGCGCACTCAACATATTCGCCGGGAGCGTGCATCTGGGCTGGCCAAAATGAAGAAGCGACGCTTCATCCAGCTTCACGGGCACCTCTATTGTGAGCGGTGCAAGATAATACCTTCCGAGGAACTGGGCCCACATGGGAATGCTTGCATAGAGGTTCATCACAGCACGCTAGCGGTGGCGAAAATGGGCGGCGATAGCGCCACCCGTCTAGCGGACCTTCAGTGCCTTTGCGCAAACTGCCATCGGATCGTTCACCGCGAACAGTTGTGAAGGCCTCGTTGTCGAGAGCCAGTGCACCGCGCCATTGCTACGTTAACGAGCTAAGAGTGCGGCCGACGCTTCACGCCGACCGCACTCCAGATCGTCTCAGAGACGCCTAGAATTGAGCAACGAGCTTAACTAGCTCACGGGCGAGATAGACAACCGCAGCGGCCAACCTCAGCATTTCAATCCCGTTTTTCCCTGAGAACGGTGCACGAAAATCGCGCATGACGTTCTCCATTATTGTTTGCGAGGAGCTGCCGACACTCCACGTCAAAGATTCCAAGAGCTATCGCTGGGACAATATGGATCAAAAATGGGACAATATGGGGATCAAAGCTGGGTCAATGGGATCAAAGCTGGGTCAATGGGATCAAAGCTGGGTCAATGGGATCAAAAAAGGTCAATGCGGTTAAGGACGCTGTTCGGCAGCGTGACACACATTGGGTCTCCACCCTCGGTTTTCAAGGGCGGGCAACGAAATTTCAACAAGGCGCAATAGTCGTTGATGAAGAGATGTGCTCAGACGCGACGGTGCAGCAGGCCCAGCGGGCCGATTGAAAAAAGCAGGGTAGAGCGGGAATGTGCGGAAAGCCTCTAGCCCCCCAACCGTGCCAATAGGTTCCGCACAGATGACGGGTGCCAGCGGCCCCCGCGCCTTGTCTGGATACGCCTTGCGTTCAACCCTGCCGCCAAAGCAGGGAGTGAGGTTGAGCCTTCCGCTAACAGCTCGGCAACGTCGCTAGAGATGGACGCGGCGAAGCGGTCTGCATCGGCCTTTAAGGCCCCTACACGGGTGCATGTCGCGGAAGCGCTGAGCTATCGCCGCCGCGCACCGGTGAATTGAGTTCGAGCCCGTTGGGCGGGCGACCGTTGGCCGCCGCCGTGGCACGAGAGCGCCGGTTGCTGCCAATTCGGTCGGGATTTCGCTCCGGCGGCGTTTTGGCAATTGCAGCGTCCGCGGGTCGAAGATATCACGCGCTCAGGGGGCGCGGATTCATGTTTGAAGCTTTTTTGTCGCTGCTGTTGCGGCCGCTGATTCGCTACGCGGAGTTCAGCGGTCGGTCAACGCGGTCCGAATTCATCGTCGCATTCTTCTTTTTTCTGTTCCTTTCAGCCATATCTTGGCTGCTCGATATTTTCGTTTTTGCGTTCGAGATGAAGAATGGAGAATATTTTCATCCTGCCGTAACAATGTTGACATTCATATTGTTCATTCCGAACTATTCGCTTCTGGTTCGACGGATGCACGACATGAACCTGTCCGGCGGCGTCCTGCTGTGGATGCTGATCGGCTTGGCGATCTCCGTAGTGGTACCGATTTTGGCGATCGGCATCGGTCTTGGCTATTTCATCCTGGTGGTGATGGCATTTTTCGTGCCGGGCACGAGCGGTGACAATCAATATGGCGAGAATCCCCGCTTTGCCGGTCGCAGCAAGCGCTGAGCTACCGCCGCCGCGCACCGGTGAACCGAGCTCCGGCGACGGCGGTTGTGCCTCCGGCGGTCGCGTTCAGAGCCTGCAACCGCCGACCCGGCTCACCGGATCAGGGCAACACCTCGAACACCATCACCAATTTCGCCGATACGATCACCGGCTCCGGCTTCAGCTCAATCTCCACCAGCAAAGCGGGCGGCGGTCCATAAGGGGGCAACGGCTCCCCGGTGGAAGTTTCCTGCGCCAGATACATCGCTGCCCGGCTGTCATCCAGCCGAACCAGCCGACCGAGCCGCGCGCCGGATGCGCTGGCAATGGCCGCCGCCTGGCGACGGCCATCGGCAACCGCGGCAGCAATCGCGGCCGCTTGGGCTTCGCGCTCGTCACGCAAACCGAAAGAGCTCGCTGATGCCGACGTGGCGCCCGCGCGAGTTACCGCGGATACGATCGTGCCGATCAATCGCGGCTCGGTGCGCACCGTGTACTCGAGGGACGCAACATAGCCGCGCAGCGCGCAGTCACCGACAGACAGATTCGCTGCCGTATCGTCACAATCCTTCGATCGGACGGGACGAACCGCGAGTTCGCCGGTGTTGATCTCAGCGCCATTGGCTACGATCTGTGCGAGCGCGGCGTCTGTCGCTTTTCGCCGCGCAAGCATCGCCTCCACGGCCACCGCCGAAGTCGCCCCCTCGCCTCGCACGGAGAAGCTGGCCGTGCCCGTATCGGGCAAGCGCTTCACCGATCCTTCACCGACGACCTTGATCGCCGAGGGAGGCTCGGCAGCCGATACTGCCGGCGAGGCTGCAAGCAAGGCCAGCGCTGCGATAACGCGGATCATGCGGGCTCTTTCAGTGCGGACGAGGCATCAGACACCGCCCGCCCGCCTTCCCATTTCGCGATGACCGCCGTCGCCACCGCATTGCCGATGACGTTGGTCGCGCTGCGGCCCATGTCGAGGAAGTGATCGACGGCAAGGATCAGCAGCAGGCCGGCTTCCGGGATGTTGAAATAGGGCAGCGTTGCCGCCACCACGACGAGCGAGGCGCGCGGCACCCCGGCGATGCCTTTCGAGGTGATCATCAGCAGCAGCAGCATGCCGATCTGCTGCGCCAGCGTCAGGTCGATGCCATAGGCCTGGGCGATGAAGATGCTGGCAAAGGCGCAGTACATCATCGAGCCATCGAGGTTGAAGCTGTAGCCCAAGGGCAGCACGAAGCTGGAAATGCGGTTGGGGATGCCCTGATTGTCGAGGGCTTCGAGCAGCTTGGGGTAGGCGGCTTCCGAAGACGCGGTGGCGAAGGTGATCAGGAACGGCTCGCGCACGCCGCGGATCAGCCGCAGGACGTTGCCGAAGCCGATGATCGACCCGCCGGCGCCGATCAGCACCGCCCAGAGGATCGCCAGCGCCAGGTAGAAGCTGCCGATGAAGGCGGCGAAGGTCAGCAATATGCCCAGACCTTCGATGGCGATCGCCGAGGCGACGGCGGCGAACACCGCGAACGGCGCCAGCAGCATGACATAGCCCGTCACGCGCAGCATCATGTGCATCAGCGCGTCGAGCCCGCGGGTGATCGGCCCGCCCGCTTCGCCCATGCCGATCAGCGCGACGCCGGCGAACAGCGAGAAGACGACGATCTGCAGGATCTCGTTGGTCGCCATCGCCTCGATGATCGACTTGGGCACGATATGGCTGATGAATTCCTTCAGATTGAAGGTCTTGCCGCCCAGACCCGAGGTCGCATCGGCGGCCGGCAGTTCCAGCCCGACGCCAACGCCGGGATGCAGCAGATTGACCATGACGATGCCCAGCGCCAGCGAGATCAGCGAGGCGCCGATGAACCAGCCGAGGGTGCGGCCGAACATCCGCCCCACCGTCTCGCCCGATCCCATGTGCGCGACACCGACGATCAGCGTCGAGAGCACCAGCGGCGCGATGATCATCTTGATCAGCCGCAGGAAGACATCGGTGACGATCGAAAGATAGCCGGCGATCTCCTTCGCCTGCTCGGGCGAGGCGGCGAGCGCGTTGATGGCATAGCCGATGGCCAGGCCGAGCACGAGGCCGAGGAGAATCCGCTGGGTCAGGCGATTGGCGTTCATGACGCAATGCGTCGCGGGTTGTGACGCTTCGGTCAAGCCGTGACGGCGCGCCGCACGGCCTCCGCATCGCCACCGGCGCGGCGCAACCGCCGCATCCGGCCGCCGATCATGGCAAAACCGATGATCAGAAATGCCCAGACATCGGGCTCCGGCACCACATTGGCGGCAGCGGCGGCGACATTGTCGAACTCGAAGCTGTTGCCCGAGGAACGCAGCCGCAGCGTCGTGACGCGCTGCTTCGGCGCAAAGCTGAACAACAGCCGCCGGCTGGCCCCGAGCAGATTGGTCCTGCCCTCGACGATCGGCAGCGCGCCGCCGCCGAAGCTGGCGACCAGCGCACCACCGGCATCGAGAAAATCGACATTGTTGTACGAATCGATGGTCCCCCAATCGAAACTCAGCAGCGACAGCGGCTTGCCGCCGCTCCAGCCGCGAAAATCGATCGTCGTCGAAGCGCCGGCGGTGACGGCTCGATAGGAATCCCCGGCGTCCCTGGGTGCCGTGCGCAGGCCCCTGACACTGCCGATGCCGTCGATGATCTGGCCGGAGCCGTCGATCCTTATGCCGGCGCTGGCCGGGCGATCGAAAGTGACCACCAGGCTTTCGCCGTCGCGCAGCATCTTGCTGCCGTTGTTGATCGATTGCGAAACGGCGGTGACGGCCGCCGCCGGCCCGGCCAGCAGCGCGCCGATGGCGACACAGGCCACGGCCGTGCCAGGATTTCGAGCTTGCAGCATTTGCCCTCCCGCCGCGGGTCGCCCGCGACGGCGCCCGCCCGGTTATCGGCGGCGGGAATGGGGCATTGCGGCATGGCCAGGCCGGAAAAATGCCTTCTGTCTGTTCAGCTTAATCCGCCCGGGCTGCGCGCCAGCGCGAGCAGGTGCGCCGCTGCGAACAGAAAGGCCGCGACGCCGGCAAAGCTGAGCGCATGCCAGGGCAGAAAGGCATACCAGGCCAGCGGCGCGCGCTTGCGGCCGCGATCGCCCAGGATCGAAAGCAGGGTCAGCACCACACCGCCGACCAGCAGCGCGATTGTCGTTTGCGAGTCCATGGCACTGCGCTAATCGAGCCGCGGGGGCCTGAAAAGCGGCGAGGAGAAAAGATCATGCGCAAGGCAATGACGATCATGGCACTGGCGGCGGCTGTGGCAGCACCGGCGCTGGCCGGGGCATTCGACACCATCCTGGCCGGCGACTGGCGCTCGGACGCCAACCGCGCCCGTGATGCCGCCCGCCATCCGGCGGAAACCCTGGCATTTTTCGGCGTCAAGCCGGGCATGACCGTCGTCGAAGTCTCGCCCTCGGCTGGCTGGTACACCGAAGTGCTGGCGCCCTGGCTCGGCGCCAAGGGCAAGCTTTATGCCGCCCATACCAACCCCGCCGCCAGCGAGCGCGCCGCCAAGGCCGTCGCCGATTTCAAGGCCAAGCTGGACGCCCGCCCGGCGGTTTATGGCAATGTCACCGTCACCGCCTTTGGCAAGGGCAGCTATGACATCGCGCCGGCCGGCAGCGCGGACGCGGTGCTGACCTTCCGCAACGTCCACAACTGGCACATGGCCGGCTTCGCGCCGGAAGCCTTCCAGGCCTTTTTCAAGGCGCTGAAGCCGGGCGGCACGCTCGGCATGGAGGAACATCGCCTGCCCGAAGGCCGCCCCGACGCCGACATGACGACGAGCGGCTATATGAAGGTCTCCTATGTCCGCAAGCTGGCCGAAGACGCCGGCTTCCGCTTCGTCGGCGCGTCGGAAGTCAACGCCAACGCCAAGGATACCAAGGATTATCCGAAGGGTGTCTGGACGCTGCCGCCGAACTTCACCGAAGGCGACAAGGACCGCGCCCGCTACGCCGCGATCGGCGAAAGCGACCGCATGACGCTGAAGTTCGTCAAGCCGAAGTGAGCGGCCCCGGCGGTGAGGCGGTCTATAACCGCTTCACCGCCAGCACCGGCTGCTCGACCCCGGTCGCGTGCAGCCGGGCGATGACATCGGCGAGCGGTTCGATCAGCGTCGTCATCCACCAGGCATTGGCGTGCAGCAGCGTGTCGCGGCAGGCGAGCAGCCCGACATGGCCCGGAAAGAAGACGATATCGCCCGCCGCCCGCTCGTTGAAGGCGACGGCGGTGCCGATCGCGGCGCGCTGCTGGTCCGAATCGCGAGGACAGGGCATGCCGCAGGCCGCGAGCGCCGCCTGCACCAGCCCCGAACAATCGACCCCCGCCGGCGTTCGCCCGCCCCAAAGATAGGGCGCGCCGAGGAACTGCCGCGCCACGGCGACCGGCTCGCGCCGCGCCAGGGCGGCGACATGGCGGCCGTGGACATGACCGCCGTCCGCCAGCGCCAGGAAGCTGCCCTGCATCTCGCCGGCCAGTGGCGCGCCGAACGGCAGCAGCATCCGCACCGGCGACTTGATGTCGGCGCTCTCGAACACCGGCGCGCCGCGCGCCGTCACCCGATGCTCCGCCGCCGCCTCGCCATCACGCAGCGCCGTCACCGGCACCCAGCCGACATAATCGTCGTGGCAGGATCGTCCCAATGCCCAGTCGCCGGCTACATCGAACAGGTCGAACGCTTCGCCGAACAGCAGTTCGCTGACCGCCGGCGCCGCCGCCTCGGGCCGATCGCGCATGGCGACGCCGGCGACGCGGCAGCGCTGTCGCCACGGCGCCACATAGCGGGCCGCGGCGACGCGATCGGCCAGAGCGATCTCGACGAGGCCGTCGCGGGCGATGAAACGCCGCGGATCGAGCTGCGGGCGCGGCCCGGTCAGCCGGAACAGATCAGGCCTCACCCCCATGCGGCGCATCGATCAGATCGGCGAACTCGGCCAGAAACACCTCGCCTTCGGGGGTCAGGTCGACAAACACGCTGCGGCGGTCGCGCTCGTCGCGCCGGCGCTGCACCAGGCCAAGGCCGCTGAGGCTGTTCAGCGCCCGCGTCACCACCGGTTTCGACACGCCGAGACGGGCGGCCAGGCCACGCACCGTGTGCGGCCCCTGTTCCTGTCCGGCGACCAACAGCAACGCCATCTGCCGGTTGGTCAGATCGGGCTGCCCCGACCGAACGTAACGCAGCAGCGCGCCGCGCCAACTGCCCAGCTTGCCGGTTGCATCTTCTGCCATCTGCACGCTCGCACTCCCTCACTTGACCAGGGTCGACGGCCCGGGGGCCGCCGACTGTGAGGGTGGAACGAGCAACAATTGTGTTTCGTTCCATTACGGAGACGAGTTGAGTGAAGAATGCCACAGTCGCACCATTTGCCACACCGCCCGCAGCGCCAGCGGCTCGCCCCCCTTCGGACGCCCCGGCCGTGCCGCCGGCGTCCATGCGAAACTGTCGATATGGGCCCAGCGAATCGCCGGCGGCACAAAATGTTCCAGGAACAGCGCCGCCGTCACCGCGCCGGCAAAACCGCCTTCGGCAGCGTTGACCATATCGGCGATCGACGATTTCAGCATGTCGCGATAGCCCGGCCACAGCGGCAGTTGCCACAAGGGATCGCCCGTCGCGCCACCGGCGGCGAGCAGCGCATCGGCCAGCGCCTGGTCATTGGCGAACAGCGCCGGCAGCTGCGGGCCGAGCGCCACCCGCGCGGCGCCGGTCAGCGTCGCGAAATCGAGCAGCAGCGCCGGCGCCTCCTCGACCGCCAGCGCCAGTGCATCGGCAAGCACCAGCCGGCCTTCGGCATCGGTGTTGGTCACTTCCACCGTCTTGCCGGCGCGGGTGGCGAGCACATCACCGGGGCGCATGGCATTGCCGGAGATGCTGTTTTCCACCGACGGCACGATCAGCCGCAGCCGCACCGGCAGGTTCGCCGCCATCACCAGCCGGGCCAGCGCCAGCGCCGTGGCGGCGCCGCCCATGTCCTTCTTCATCAGCGCCATGCCCGCCGACGGCTTGATGTCGAGCCCGCCCGAATCGAAGACAACCCCCTTGCCGACCAGCGTCAGCTTCGGATGCGCCGGATCGCCCCAGCGCAGATCGACGAGCCGCGGCGCCCGCGAGGCAGCGCGGCCGACGGCATGGACCGCCGGGAAATTGGCATCGAGCAGCGCTTCGCCAACGATGACCTGCGTTGTCGCACCGAAGCGCCGACCTTCGGCAACGATGGCATCGGCGAGCTCGGCCGGCCCCAGGTCCGACGCCGGCGTGTCGATCAGGTCGCGGGCCAGCGCGGTGGCCTCCGCCAGCGGCAGCGCCGCACCGACCGCGCCGGGCGACGTCGCCAGCAGCAGGCGCGGGCCGGCATCGCCGCTGCCGGCAGGAGCAGCGCGATAGCGGCCGAAACGGTGCTGCGCCATCAGCCAGCCGTGCCCGGCATCCCCCAGGTCCGTATCGACCAGCCGGTAGCGCCCGGCCGGCAGCTTCGCCGCCGCCGCCGCCAGCGCCCAGGGGCCGAGCCGGCCGGGTTCGACGCCGACCAGCGCCGACCAGTCGCCGGGCGCGCCGGGCCGATCGCCGGGCAGCACCGCAACGTCATCGGGGCGCGCGGCAAAGCCCTGCGCCGCCGCCAGCGTACGCAGCATTTCGCCCTGCCCGCGCCGCCAGCCCTCAAGGCCTTCGGCGCTGACCAGCGTGATCGGCGTCGCGGGGCCGGCATCATCGACGGCAAGACAGGCGGCAAAATCGGTCATCGCGCCCCTCTAGGGTCGCGGCGGCGTCGTGGGAAGCGGGTGGCGAAGCCGCACGGGCCAGGGCGCCCGGGCGCCGGTGCGGACGATTTCCGATTTGTCCCGGAATGCCGGGCGATCTGGTGCGGTCAAGAAGACTCGAACTTCCACGGCCTTTCGGCCACAACGACCTCAACGTTGCGCGTCTACCAGTTCCGCCATGACCGCACGATCAGGTGTCCGGGAAGCATTCCCGTCCGGCAGGAGAGGGCGGTTAGCAGAAGGGGCAGGGCCGCGCAATGCCCGGTTCAGGGCTTGGCGCACTTGAGGTTGGCGAGATGGCTCGGCACGTCGGAAATGACATTGCCGCAGAAGCGCCCGGTCGATTCGACGAGCCGGACATTCGCCTTGAATCGCGCCGTTGGCAGCTTCGCGGCGCTATTGCCGGTGACCGTGCAATCGTCGCAGCCGACCAGCGAGATCGCCGCCGGATAGTTGATGCGCAGGCGGTTGCCGGTAACGCGGATCCGCGCATAGCCATCGCCGCGCGGCCCGAAGGTGTTGATGCCCTGGGTGTCGCCTTCGATGATGTTGTCGCGCACGGTGATGTCGGTCATTCGCGGATTGGCCCGCGTCGTCCAGATCTGGATGGCATCGGGGTGGTCGCCATCCTTCCAGCTGCCATCGGCCTTGTCACCGGTCGGTTTCTTCGGGGTGAAATTCTCGAACCGGCTGGCCTCGATCAGCACGTCGCTGGTGCCGGCGATGTTGATGCCATCCGATCGCAGGCCGGTGAAATGGCCGCGATTGACGGTAATGCCGCGGCTTTCGGCGGCAACCAGGCCGCGCAAGCCGCCGGTGAAGGTGACATCGTCGAACCGAACCCGCTTGCTGGCACGAATGTCGACGGCATAGCCGTTGAAGCTTTTCCCATCGGGTCCGCCATCGGCAACGATGGTGCCGCCGCGCCAAATGATCCCGCTGCTGTTCCAGACCCGCAGGCCGCGCACCGTTGCGGCACTGGCGTCGATCGTTACCGGCGGATCGAAGCGCTGGTTGACGATCGCGAACGGCCCGGCCTGGCCGGCGGGCAATTTGACCGTGGCGCCGGGCGCCAGGCCGGGCAACGGTTGCCCGACCTTGTTCTCGCCAAAGCCGGCGAACAGATTTTGGGCGACGAGGAACAGCAGGATGACACTCATGCCTGCTGTTACGCGCACATGGCGCGACCCGACGCAAAGACTTTTGCCGGGCGGGCGGGTGCCCGCCCGGCAATGGCGTCAATTGTAGCGGCGCAGCTCGTTCTTGGCGATCGCCTGGCGATGGACTTCATCCGGGCCATCGGCGAGGCGCAGGGTGCGCTGGCCGGCATAGCCCGAAGCGAGGCCATAATCCTGGCAGACGCCGCCGCCGCCATGCGCCTGGATGGCGTGATCATGGATCAGGCAGCTCATGTTGGGCGCCACCACCTTGATCATCGCGATCTCGTTGGCCGCCGCCTTGTTGCCGACAGTATCCATCATGTACGCCGCCTTCAGGGTGAGCAGCCGCGACTGTTCGATGGCGATGCGCGAATCGGCGATGCGCTCGTGCCACAGGCTGTGCTCGCTGATCGGCTTGCCGAAGGCGACGCGCGACTTCAGCCGCTTGACCATCTTCTCGAGAGCGCGTTCGGCGGCGCCGATGCTGCGCATGCAGTGATGGATGCGGCCCGGCCCGAGGCGCCCCTGCGCGATCTCGAAGCCCTTGCCTTCGCCCAGGATCATGTTCTCGGCAGGCACGCGGACATTGTCGAGCACCACCTCGAAATGGCCGTGCGGCGCGTCATCATAGCCGAAGACGTTGAGCGGCCGCACCTTGGTGATCCCCGGCGTGTCGAGCGGCACCAGGATCTGGCTCTGCTGGCCATGGCGCGGCGCCGTCGGATCGGTCTTGCCCATCACGATGGCGATCTTGCAGCGCGGATCGCCGACGCCCGACGACCACCATTTGCGGCCGTTGATGACATAGGAATCACCGTCGCGGGTGATCGAGGTCTCGATGTTGGTGGCGTCCGACGAGGCGACCGCCGGCTCGGTCATCAGGAAGGCCGAGCGGATCTCGCCGGCCATCAGCGGCCGCAGCCACTGCGCCTTCTGCGCTTCGCTGCCATAGGTGCGCAGCACTTCCATGTTGCCGGTATCGGGGGCGGAGCAGTTGAACACCTCGCTGGACCAGCCGACGCGGCCCATTTCCTCGGCCAGCGGCGCATATTCGAGGTTGGTGAGGCCAGGGCCCTTCCACTCGCCGGTGTCGTGATCACAGATGTTGAGGAACAGGTTCCACAGCCCGGCCTCGCGGGCCTTGGGCTTCAGTTCCTCGATGACTTCGAGAACCTTCCAGCGGTTGCCTTCCGCGACCTCATGCTCGTAGCGGGCTTCGTTCGGATAGACATGCTCGTCCATGAACGCCCGCACGCGCTCGATCAGCGCCTTGGTCTTGTCGGAATATTCGAAGATCATCGCGGTTTCCTCATAAGGGTCGACGGCGTCTTAGGCCCGGCGACGCGCCCTGCGAACCCCACAAAAAGAAGGCGGGGTGGGCGGTAGATCGGGAGGATGCCCCGTTCGCTCTAGCGGCTGCCCAGCCGAACCGTGCCGGTGCCGGCGGGAACATCGGTGAGCGTGCTCGAAAAGCCGGCGCTGCCGCCGGGGCCGAGCGAATCGGCCGGCGGCGCGATCGTCCAGCGCCGCACGACGACACCGCCATTGCTGAGGCTGGCGCGCATCGGCGGCACTTTCACCCGCTCCGGGCCGGGATTGGCGATGGTGCCGGTCACGTCCAGCACCCGTTCCCCCGAAGCCAGCACCGTCACCTGCGCGACCAGGGTGACGGAAAGCGGCGGCGGCGCGGCCAGGCCAAGCCGTTCGCCGATCACCGGCAGGCGTGCCGGATCGAGCTCGCCGAACCACAGGCCGGCGGCGGCGACGCCGAAAGCGCCGCCCAGAACGAGCGCCACCAGCGTTTTCAGAATCGGCCGGCCGCGCGGCGGCGGATCGGCGTCGCTGTCGTCATCGGACGGGTCATCAAGGGCATCGGGCGCCGGTTCGGGGGCGGACAGCGCCGGCGCCGGCTCGGGCACAGCGACCGCAACCGGCAGTACGACGGCGGCTGGCCCGACGGCCGCGGCAAAGGCACTCGTCGGCGCCGCCACGCCGGGCTGCCGCAGCGCGCGCGATTCGGCTTCTACAGCGGCGAGTTCCTCGTCCTCGTCGATGGTTTGCGCCGGGGGTGGTGGCGGCCCTGCGTCCGGCTGCCAGCGATGGCTGCATTCGGCGCATTTCATCCGCTTGCCGGCCATGACCGCGGCGGCAGCCGCCTCGCCGAGGCGGTAACGCGCGCCGCAATTGGGACAAGTGACGATCACGGCGCGATGATAGGACAGGAAACGCCCGAGCAAAAGCCGCCAAGTCGAAGCGCCGCCGCTGGAAATTCCCGCTTCACCGGGCTCGGCACCGGCGGGCGGGTTCGCCGCGCACGCCAAAATCATTGCCTCGCCGCGCGCCATGGCCGATAGCGCCGGCCATGCACGATATCCGCTCCATCCGGGCCGATCCGGCCGCTTTCGATGCCGGGCTCGCGCGCCGCGGCCTTGCACCCATCGCCGAGGCGCTGCTCGCCGCCGACAGCCGGCTGCGCAGCGTGCAGACCTCGCTGCAGGCGGCACTGGCGCGGCGCAACGAAGCCTCGCGCGATATCGGTGCGGCGCGGGCCCGCCAGGACAATGATACCGCCGAAGCGCTGATGGCGGTCGTCGCCGGCCTGAAGGAGCGCATCCCCGGCCTCGAAGCCGAGGAACGCGAGGCGATGGCAGCGCTGGAGGCGCGGCTGGCACCGGTGCCGAACCTGCCCGCCGCCGATGTGCCCGATGGCGCCGACGAGACCGGCAATGTCGTCGTCAAGCAGCATGGCACACCGCCGGCGTTCGATTTCGCGCCGGCCGAGCATGACGCGATCGCCGCCCGTCTCGGCTATGATCCCGATGCCGCCGCCGCCATCGCCGGGGCGCGCTTCGCCGTGCTGAAGGGCGGCCTCGCCCGGTTGCATCGCGCGCTCGGCCAATGGATGCTCGATGTGCAGACCGGCGAGCATGGCGCCACCGAAGTCAATGTGCCGCTGCTGGTGCGCGGCGCCGCCGCCTATGGCACCGGGCAGCTGCCGAAGTTCGAGGAAGACCTCTTCAAGACCACCGACGACCGCTATCTGATCCCGACCGCGGAAGTATCGCTGACCAATCTCGTCAACGGCCAGATCGTCGAGGAGGAAGCGCTGCCGCTGCGGCTGACGGCGCTGTCGCCATGCTTCCGCTCCGAAGCCGGCAGCGCCGGGCGCGACACCAAGGGTCTCATTCGCCAGCACCAGTTCGAAAAGGTCGAGCTGGTGACGATCTGCAC
>JAIXZK010000380.1 GCA_027489695.1 Sphingomonadales bacterium | reverse complement strand
TGATATTGCCGGTCATGTTGCGCTACTCCACACTCACAGCCGGCATGCCGGCAGGGGGAGCAACGGCGTTGCGCCCGCGCTTTTGCGAGCGCGGATTGGTGAAGGCGGCTTAGTGTAACTGCTGGGGACGCCCGATTAGAGCGGCTTCCGACCAAGTTGAATCACCGTCATCGCCCTGCGGGCGACCGCTCCGCGGCGGGGCGATTTTGCGCCGCGGCAGCGTCGCTCGTCGGTTACGATGCCTAAGGCATCGCGCCCTCCTCGCTCCTTGCCGCGACCCAAAATCGCCGCCGTGCCGATGATCCAACTTGATCGGAAACCGCTCTAGCCGGCGAAGCGGTGCGGCAGCACGCCGGTTCGGCCGGTCTCGATTTCAAACAGCGCGCCGCCCTGCGCTTCGGTGACGCCATCGGCGGCCGAGGTGACGAACATCCGGTCGAGCCCGGCACCGGCGAAGGCGCAATTGCTGGTCTGGCTCGCTGGCAGATCGACCTGGGTGTCGCGGCGGCCATCGGGGGTGAAGCGGCTGACGCGCCCGGCGCCCCATTCCGCCACCCAGAGCCCGCCGTCGCTGTCGAAGGTCATGCCGTCGGGCTTGCCCTCCCCGGCGCCGAACTGGCGGAACAGCGTGCGTGGGCCGAGGCTGCCATCGTCGCCGATCTCGAAGCGCCAGATGCTGCCCGGCGCGCTGTCGGTGTGCAGCAGAAACGTGCCGCAGGGGCTGATCGCCGGGCCGTTGGCGACCGTATAGCCGCTGTCGAGCAGCGTTACGCTGCCGTCGGGATCGAGCCTGAAGAAGCCGCCGCTGGCCCTGTCGATGGCAATCGCCATCGATCCGGCGAAGATGCGGCCGCGGGCATCGGCCTTGGCATCGTTGAGCCGGTTGCCGGGCGGGTGCGGATCGGGAATTGCGAACGGCGTCACGCGCAGCGGATCGAGGCTGAGTTCGGCGAAACCCGAGGCGAGGCCGGCGATGAAGCCAGGGCGGTCGCGTCGTTCGATGACCCAGCCGATCATTTCCGGGATCGCCCAGCTGGTCACCGCTTCATCGGCAAACGCCAGGCGGTTGAGGCGTTGGCCGATGATGTCGACCCAGAACAGCGCGTCCTGGTCGGGAGACCAGAGCAGGCCCTCGCCGAGCTGGTCGACGCGGTCGCGGGCGATGATGCGCACCGCCGGGTTCAATGGCTGTCGCGCGGCAGGCCGCGGGTCTGGGCGATCCGCTGGTAGGGCACCGCCGCTTCGATCACGGCGCCGCCCGGATATTGCCCGGTGATGGCGCGGGACAGTTCCTGCCAGGGCGTTTGCGACGGCGGCACCGGATAGCCGCCGGCGGCAGCCAGTTCGGTGAAGCGCGCCGCCAGCTCGGCATCGTCGACGAGCAGCGTCACCAGCCGTTGGCGCAGATCGATGCGGATGCGGTCGCCGGTCCGCAGCACGGCGAGGGCGCCCCCGGCGGCGGCTTCCGGTGCGGCGTTGAGGATCGACGGGCTGCCCGAGGTGCCCGATTGGCGGCCGTCGCCGAGACAGGGCAGCGCGTCGATGCCGGCGCGGATCAGTGCGGCCGGCGGCTGCATGTTGACGACTTCGGCGCCGCCCGGAAAGCCGATCGGGCCGACACCGCGGATGACCAGGATGGTGGAGGCATCGATGCCGAGCGCCGGGTCGTCGATGCGGGCGTGGTAATCCTCGGGGCCGTCGAAAACCACTGCGCCGGCCTCGAAGGCGTCGGGATCGGCGGGATCGCTAAGATAGCGGGCACGGAACGCCGGCGAGATCACGCTGGTCTTCATCACGGCCGATTCGAAGAGGTTACCGCGCAGCACGGTCAGTCCGCCATGCTGCAGCAGGGGCGCGGCGAAGGTCCGGATGACCTTCTCGTCGCCGCTGCGCGAAGCCCCGTAGATGTCGCCGATGGAGCGGCCATCGGCACCGATCGCGGCCCCGTCCAGCACGCCGGCGCGCAGCAATTCGCCCATCACCGCCGGCACCCCACCGGCATGATAATAGTCCTCGCCGAGATACTCCCCGGCCGGCTGCAGATTGACCAGCAGCGGCACATCGGCGCCATGTTCCTGCCAGTCATCGAGGCTGAGCTCGACCCCCATGTGGCGGGCGATGGCGTTGAGATGGATCGGTGCGTTGGTCGATCCGCCGATGGCGCTGTTGACCTTGATGGCGTTGAGGAAGGCGGCGCGCGTCAGGATGTCGGACGGCTTGCGATCGGCCCGGACCATGGCGACGATGGCGAGGCCGGTCTCATAGGCCGCCTGCTGCCGGTCGCGATAGGGCGCCGGGATCGCCGCCGATCCGGGCAGCGACATGCCGAGCGCTTCGGTGAGCGAATTCATCGTCGTCGCCGTGCCCATGGTGTTGCAAAAGCCGGTCGACGGCGCCGACGAGGCGATCAGCTCGATGAACCCCTTATAGTCGATCTCGCCCGCCGCCAGCAGCCGCCTCGCCTTCCAGATGATCGTTCCCGAACCGGTGCGCTCGCCCTGGTGCCAGCCGTTGAGCATCGGCCCGACTGACAGGGCGATCGCCGGGATGTTCACCGTCGCGGCGGCCATCAGGCAGGCCGGCGTGGTCTTGTCGCAACCGATGGTCAGCACCGTGCCATCGATCGGATAGCCATGCAGCACTTCAACCAGGCCGAGATAGGCGAGGTTGCGATCGATCGCCGCGGTCGGCCGCTTGCCGGTCTCCTGGATCGGGTGGATCGGGAATTCGATCGGGATGCCGCCGGCGTCGCGGATGCCGTCGCGGACGCGTTCGGCAAGAACGAGGTGGTGGCGGTTGCAGGGGGCGAGGTCGCTGCCGGTCTGGGCGATGCCGATGATCGGCCGCTCCGATTGCAGCTCGGCCACGGACAGCCCGAAATTCAGATAGCGTTCGAGGTAGAGCGCCGTCATGTCGGGGTTGGCGGGATTGTCGAACCAGGCGCGCGAACGCAGCGGGCGCGGAGTCGCTGCCGCCGCCACCGGCGTGGCGGCATCGACGCCATGGGAGGTCGGATCGGTCATGGCCCTGTCTTAGGCGCTGGCCGTGGCTGCGAAAAGCCGCGTGGGGCGTTACGAACACGAGGATTGCAGGAGATGCCCGTTTGAATGCCCCCATCCGCCTCGCGCTCATCGGCATCGGCAAGATCGCCCGTGACCAGCATCTGCCCGCCATCGGCGCCGACCCCGCGTTCGAGCTTGTCGCCGCGGTCAGCCGCAACGCCAGTGTCGAGGGCGTCGCCAACTTCCCCGACATTGCGGCGCTGATCGCCAGCGGGCTTGCCGTCGATGCCGTGTCGATCTGCACACCGCCGGTCGGGCGGCACCGCATCGCCGCCGCTGCCCTGGCCGCCGGCTGGCATGTCATGCTCGAAAAGCCGCCGGGCGCGACGCTCGCCGAGGTGCGCGCGCTGCAGGCCGGCGCGGGCGGGCGTAGCCTGTTCGCCAGCTGGCACTCGCGCGCCGCCGCCGGCGTCGCGCCGGCCCGGGCGTGGCTGGCGGGGCGCCAGGTCCGGTCGGGCCGGATCGTCTGGCGCGAGGATCTGCGCAAATGGCATCCGGGGCAGGCGTGGATCCTTGGTCCCGGCGGCCTCGGCGTCTTCGATCCCGGCATCAACGCCCTGTCGATCCTTACCGAATTGCTCACCAGCCTGCGGGTCGACCGCGCCCGGCTGAGCTTTCCGGTCGGGCGTGATTCGCCGATCGCCGCCGAAGTGATGCTGGCGACAGGCGAGGCCATGCTCGAAGCGGATTTCGATTTCCGCGAAACCGGGGCCGAGACCTGGCGGATCGAACTCGACACCGACGCCGGCCGGCTGGTGCTCGAGGACGGCGGTGCCCGGTGCAGCATCGACGGCGAAGCGCAACCGCTATCGGCCGCCGCCGAATATCCGGCGCTTTACCGGCATTTCGCCGGGCTGGTCGCCGCCGGGGCCAGCGATGTCGATCTGCGGCCGCTCGAACTTGTCGCCGATGCCTTCATGATCGGCGAACGCCGCGAGACGGCCGCATTCGACTTCTGATCAGCGCAGCGCCAGCTCCTCGCCGATCGCCCGCGCCACGGCCGGCCGCTGCGTCGCGCGGGCATGATAGGCCTTGAGCACCGGCCAGGCCGCCAGGTCGATCCCCGCCGGCGCCGCCCAGTTCAATGTCGTGACGAGATAGCAATCGGCGACGGAGAATTCGTCGAGCAGCCAGTCGCGGCCTTCGAGATGCCGCGACAGATGGGCGTAGCGCGCCGGCAGCAGCGTATCGCGGGCAAAGGCCTTTACCTCCGCCGGGCTGGCCGGGTTGAAGATCATGTAGAAGATCGCCTTGTGCACTTCGCTGCTGATATAGTTCAGCCATTGCTGCAGCTTGGCGCGTTCGAAGCTGCCCGCCGGCGGCGCCAGCCGCTGCGCCGGGTCGCGATCGGCAACATATTGCAGCACGGCCGGACCTTCGGTGAGAATGTCGCCAATTTCGGTGCGCAGCGCCGGTACTTGGCCGGTGGGATTGATCGCCAGATAATCGGCATCGCTGGCGGTCAGCCGCTTGCTCGACAAAGTCACCTGATGGAACCCGGCCGGTTGCTCGGTTTCGTAGAGCGCGATCCGCGTCGCCAGCGAGCAGGACAGGGGGGCAAAATAGAGTTCCATCGCGCGTCTCCACCGCTTGTTGATTTTTCTACGAAAGCGCAGATAATTTGCGCTGTCAATATTTTTCAGCGAAACGGTAGAGAATGAATCCCGACCCCGGCCCGCGACCTCGCGGGCGCCCCCGCGCGGTCGATGGTGACCAGGTCCTGGCGGCGGTGCTCGGCGTCTTCTGGGAAAAGGGTCTTTCCGGCGCGTCGCTCGACGAACTCGCCGCAGCGGCCGGCGTCAGCCGGCCCAGCCTCTACGCCGCGCTCGGCGACAAGCGCGCCATGTATCTCGCCGCCGTCGATCGCGTCGGCGATGTCGTCGCCGCCGAAATTTCCGCCACCTTCGTCGCCGATCGGCCGCTGGCCATCGCCCTGGCCGGTTTCTTCGATGCAGCGATCACCGCCTATGTCGCCGGTGCCGCGCCACGCGGCTGCCTCATCATGTGCACCGCACCGGCCGAAGCCCTGTCCGAACCGCTGGTCGGCAACGCGCTCGCCCGCGTCATCGCCAGCATCGATGCCGGCTTCGAACAGCGCTATCGGCTCGCGACCTCGCGCGGTGAGCTCGATTCCGCCCGCGATCCTGCGCTGCTCGCCCAGCAAACGACCGCCATCCTGCAAAGCCTCGCCCTGCGTGCCCGCGCCGGGACCGCGGAATCGGCGCTGCGCTCGTTGGCGACCGCGTCTGTCGGGCTGCTGCTTGCGGGGTAAAAGGGTGCCTCCGGCGGCAATCTTCCTTTTGAGATCAACCTTCAGGACCCGCCATCGTCCAGATCGCGAGATCCCGTGGCCCCACCTCGCGCGCGCCGAGCAGGAAGGTCGCGTCGCTGGCCGCAGGCGCCAACGCCGGCTGATCGCCATAGTTGATGGCGAAATGCAGCGCGCCGCGTCGGCGTAGGCGCAGGGCGCCGGCCAGAGGCGTGGTGGCGATGTCGGCTTCGTCGCACAGCCTGGTGAACAGGGCATCGAGAAACGCGTCGTCGGTGAGCGTGGCGAGATAGTGGAGTTTGCCATGGCGGAGCAGCGCCGGCAGGCCGTAGCCGGCGCTGGCGAGGATGTCGCAGGGGCCGGAGTCGACCACTTCGCGCCAGCTGGTGCTGGCAAAGCTGCCGCTATCAAATGCCAGCGGTTCCGGGCAGTCGGGCCGCAGGGTCTCGACCGCCAGCACCCGGATCGGCAGCAGCGCCCGCAGCGGCCCCGGCGGCAGGCCGGCGGGGATGGTGACATCGCCGGTCTTGGCGCCGGAGCGCGGACCGATCAGCATGATGCCATCGGCGGCCTGTAGCGCCGTGACGGCGGCGTCATCCGGCATGGCCAGCGCCGGCGCCAGCACCAGCGCATAGCCGGCAAGATCGGCGCCCGGCGCGACGAAATCGACATCGACGCCGAGGCGGCGCAGCGCGCCATGATATTGGGCGACGACCGCACTATAGTCGTAACCGCGGCCCTGGCGCTCGATGTCCGACAGCCATTGCGCCTCGATGTCGACAATCATTGCCACCGGCGCCGGCGTTGGTTCCGGCAATGCGATGGCGGCCAGTTCGGCAGCGAGGCGCTCGATCTCCGGCCAGGCTTCGGCCTCGCTCGAATCGGGGCGGAGCAGGCCGGCGTGCATCTGTTCCTGGGCGAACGGCGCCTGGCGCCAGCGGAAGAAGCTGACCACGGCGGCGCCATGGGCAAAGGCTTCCCAGCTCCACAACCGCACCATGCCGGGGGCGGGACGTGGGTTGTGCCGCGCCCAGTTCACCGGGCCGGGTTGCTGCTCCATGATCCAGAATGGCTTGCCGGTGAGGCCGCGGGTCTGATCGAACAGCAGTGCCTGGGCATCGGGCAGGCCGGTGCGCATCCACGGCCGAAAGGCCTCCGCCGGTGCGCGCGCCATGGCGAGATCGGCGCGGCCGAGCGGGTAATTGTCATAGGATGCGAAATCGAGCGGTGCTGCCAGCGCGTAATTGTCGACGCCGGTTTCCGGCATCGGGATGAAATTGTGCGTGATGAAGCGCCCCGGCGAATGGCCGCGCAGGATCGCCACCATGGCATCGTGAAAGCGCACCACCATGTCCGATGCATAGCGCCGCCAGGCCATGCGATGCGCCGGGCTGGTTTCGGTGACGGCGCCGACCGGCAGTTCGATCTCGTCGAAATCGCGATACTCCATCGACCAGAAGACATTGCCCCAGGCGGCGTTGAGCGCGGCTATGCTCGGGTAGCGCGCCGCCAGCCAGGCGCGAAAGCCGTCGCGCGCCGCCGGTGAGGCGCTCAGCGTCGTGTCATGACAGCAGAGCTCGTTGTCCGTCTGCCAGCCGACGACATGCGGGTTGTCGCCATAGCGGCGAGCGAGCACCTCAGAGATGCGCAGCGCCTCGGCCAGCCAGATGGGGCTGGAGAAATCGCTGTGCCGGCGCGAGCCAAAGCCGCGGGTGCGGCCGGTGTCGGGATCGACCGGCAGGATCTCCGGGTGCGCGTCGATCAGCCATTTCGGCGGCGTCGCGGTCGGCGTGCACAGCACGACCTGCAGTCCGGCGCCACCGAGCGTTTCGATGGCCCGATCGAGCCAGGCGAAATCATAGTGACCCGGCTCTGGCTCCATCCGGCTCCAGGCGAACTCCCCGATTCGGACGTAGCGGAGCCCGAGCGCGCGCATCCGGGCGGCGTCCGTCGCCCACCAATCCTCCGGCCAATGTTCGGGATAATAGCAGACACCGAGCATGATGGCCTTTCCCTGCCTCGGGGTGCCGATTGCCGGCTTGGACAGATGCGTCGCCCGCTAGCATAAAGGCAGATGCGGCGTCGATTTGCCGTGAAGGGCTTGCGATGGCGTCTTCTTCGGAACCCGGCTGCTTCCGTCTCGACGGCGAGGCGGTGACCCTGGTCGTGGCGATCGTGCAGGATTTGCCGACCATCGCCTGGTGGGGGCCGCGCCTGCCCGATGATTGCGACCTTGGCCAGCTGCTGCGCCTCGCCGCGCGCGCCGAGGCGCCGGCCTCCCCGGCGATCGAGCCGGTACTGGCGCTGACCCCCCAGGCCGGCCAGGGCTGGATCGGCCGGCCCGGCCTTGCCGTTCATCGCGACGGCAAGGATTGGGCACCGCTGGCGCGCGTCACCGGCATCGGCGAAGCGCCGGGGCGCATCGCCATCACCAGCCATGATGCGGCGCATGGCATCACGCTGGAGCATGCGCTGCACCTGGGTGCCGGCGATGTGCTGGTGGCGACGACGCGGCTGACCAACGCCGGCCGGACGGTGCTGACTGTCGACGATCTCGTCGCGCCGCTGTTGCCGCTGCCGACGCATGTGGATCGGATCATCGGTTTCGAGGGTCGCTGGGCCGGCGAATTCGCGACGCGAACGCAGCCGCGCCACCCCGGCATCTGGCTGCGCGAGAATCGGCGTGGCCGCACCAGCCACGATGCCTTCCCCGGCCTGATGGCGACGGCGGCCGATACCGGCGAGGCGAGCGGCGCCGCCTATGGCTTTCACCTTGGCTGGAGCGGCAATCACCGGCTGTTCGTCGAGACGCTCGCCGATGGCCGGGCCCAGATCGGCATGGGGGAGCTGCTGCTGCCCGGCGAGGTGCGGCTGGCACCCGGCGAATCGCTGACGACGCCGCCGCTGTTCGCCGCTGTCAGCGAGGCCGGCCTGGGTGGTGTCGCCCTGGCGTTCCACCGTTATCTGCGCGCCCGCCCGGAACATGCGCGGTTGCGGGCGAAACCGCGGCCGGTGCATTTCAACAGCTGGGAAGCCGTCTATTTCGATCAGGATCCGGCGGCGTTGATGGCGATGGCGACGCGCGCGGCCGGCGTCGGTGTCGAGCGCTTTGTCCTCGACGATGGCTGGTTCCGCGGCCGGCGCAGTGACCGTGCCGGGCTGGGCGACTGGACCGTCGATCCCGCCGTCTACCCCCAGGGCCTCGCGCCGCTGATCGACCATGTCCGCGGCCTGGGCATGGAATTCGGGCTGTGGGTCGAGCCGGAGATGGTCAATCCGGACAGTGACTTGTATCGGGAACACCCCGATTGGGTGCTGGCTGCGCCGCCGGCCCCGCAACTCGCGTTCCGGCACCAGCTGGTGCTCGATTTCGGCCGCGCCGCGGTGCGTGAGCATATCTTCGCGGCCATTGACGCCCTGCTGCGCGAGCATCCGATCGCCTATCTCAAATGGGACATGAACCGGGATGTGAATCACCCCGGCGGCGCCGATGGCCGCGCCGGCGCCCGCGCGCATGTGCTGGGTGTCCATGCCGTGCTGGATCGGTTGCGCGCTGCCCATCCCGCCGTCGAGATCGAAAGCTGCGCCTCGGGCGGCGGCCGCGCCGATTTCGCCATGCTGGCGCGGACCGATCGCATCTGGACCTCCGATTCGAACGACGCGCTCGACCGGTTGGCGATCCAGGCCGGCTTTGCGCGTTTTTTCCCGCCGGAAGTGATGGGCGCCCATGTCGGCCCTGCCACCTGCCACATCACCCGCCGCCGCATGTCGATGGCGCTGCGGGTGGCGAGTGCGATGTTCGGCCATATGGGTGTCGAGCTCGATCTGGCGGCGGCGAATGCGGACGACGTCGCCGAGCTGGCGCGCGGGATTGCGCTGCACAAGCAGCATCGTGCGCTGATCCATGGCGGCAGGCGGCATCACCTCGAGACGATGGCCGGCATCTATGCCTTCCTGCTCGTCGGCGCGGACGGGCGCGAGGCGCTGCTATCCTATACGGTCGTCATCGAGCCGGGCGGCATCTTCCCCGATCGGCTGCGCCTGGCCGGGCTGGATCCCGATGCCGATTATCGGCTGGCGCCCGTCTGGCCGCAGCCGTGCTCGGACGCGGCCGCACTGGCCGGGGTCTATCGTGGCGCGTTGCTGATGCAGGCCGGGTTGCAGCCACCGCGGCTGGCGCCGGCGACCGCCAGGATCGTGCATCTGGAGCGGCTGTAGAGCGGTTTTCGACCAGCTTGGGTCATCGGCACGGCGCCGATTTTGTTCCGTGGCAAGGAGCGAGGAGGGCACGATGCCTTGCGCATCGTAACCGACGAGCGACGCCGCCACGGGACAAAATCGGCCCGCCGCGAAGCGGTCGCCCGCAGGGCGATGACGGTGATCCAAGTTGGTCGAAAGCCGCTCTAACCTCGCTGCTTTCGCCGGCTATCCCGCCACACCCAGCCGCGCGCAGAGCCAATCGAGCTGGTCGAGATCGGCGAAGCGGACGGTCAGGCTGCCGGTGCTGCCACCCGGCGTGACGGCGAGCGCGACCGGCATGCCGATGCTGTCGGCAAGCGACTGCTCCAGCGCCTCGATATTGGGGTCATTGGCCAGGGCCGCCGCCGGCACATTGTGGCGCGGACCCGGCTTGATCCTTCCCGCGGCGAGCTGTTCCACGGCGCGCACCGACAGGCCCTCGGCAACCGCGCGCTGCGCCAGTGCCTCGGGATCGGCAGCGCTGGCGACGGCCCTGGCATGGCCCATTGCCAGCCGCCCGTCCTCGACCATCGCCAGCACCGCTGGCGGCAGTTCGAGCAGCCGCAGCAGATTGGTGACATGGCTGCGCGACTTGCCGACGATCGTCGCCAGTTCGGCCTGGGTATGGCCGAATTCCTCGATCAACCGGCGATAGCCGCGCGCTTCCTCGATGGCGTTGAGGTTGCTGCGCTGGATATTCTCGATGATTGCAATTTCAAAGGCTTGCCGCGCGTCGAGCGGTTTGATGACGGCCGGAATATCGTGCAGCCCGGCCGCCTGGCTGGCGCGCCAGCGGCGTTCGCCGGCGACGATCTCGAAGCGGCCATCGGCGATCGGCCGCACCAGAATCGGCTGGAGCACGCCATGGGCCTTTACCGAGGCGACAAG
>JAIXZK010000105.1 GCA_027489695.1 Sphingomonadales bacterium | reverse complement strand
TTGCCCAATCGGGTGCACTCATGCCGCTGCCTTCACCAATGCCGCCACCGCCCCGGCATCGAGCCGCGGCAGCGCCGCATAGCGCGCCCCCATCGCCTCGGCCAAGGCCCGTGCCTCCGGCCGCGCCCGCACGCCGCAATCGATGAACACCGACGGCACGCCGCTGTTCCCCAGCGCCCGCGCACTGGCCAGCGCCGCGGCCTGCGGCGTCACGCCCTCGCCGCCGCCGACATTGGCGCGGCCATCGGTCAGCACCACCACCAGCGGGGTGCGCCCCCGCCCGCGCTCGCCCTCCGCCGTTTTCCGCGCCAGGTCGATCCCCGCCGCCATCGGCGTGCCACCGCCGCCGGCCAGCGACGCCAGCTCGCGCCGCGCCCTGGTCAGCGACCGTGTCGGCGGCAGCGCCAGCACGGCCCCGTCACCGCGAAACGCCACCAGCGCCACCTCCGCCCGCTTCACATAGGCCTCGGCCAGCAGCAGCTCGATCGCCCCCTTGGCCTCCGCCAGCCGCGCGAAAGCCGCCGATCCCGAGGCATCGACGGCGAAGATCGTGCTCGCCGGGGCCTTGGCGACGTTGCGGCGGATCATCAGGTCGTCGCGGCGGATTCTGAGGCGTGGAAGGGGGGCCTCCGGCGGCTGGGGCCTTGGGCCCCAGACCCCATTTTGTGGGTCGTCAC
This sequence comes from Sphingomonadales bacterium, assembly GCA_027489695.1. Classification (GTDB taxonomy): domain Bacteria; phylum Pseudomonadota; class Alphaproteobacteria; order Sphingomonadales; family Sphingomonadaceae; genus Sandarakinorhabdus. The sequence goes on along the minus strand of JAIXZK010000105.1, from coordinate 9,660 downwards.
TGTCACTCGAAGGTTCCGCACCGGCCGAACTGAATGGGGTCTGGGGCCCAAGGCCCCAGCCGCCGGAGGCATCCTGTTCCCGCCTACGCAACCGCTGCCACGGCGCCGCCGCCTTGATGGTTTCAAGGATCGCCAGCCGCTTGCCCCGCCCCGGCATGCCGGATCGCGCCCCGGCGGGGCGGCCGGAGAGGACGCTGCGCTGCCGGGCGCCGCCTTTGCCGCTGCTGCGCAGGCCGCGCATCGTGCCGCTGGCCAGCGCTTCGAGCAGACCGGCCGGCAGGCTGGTGGCGGCGGCTTCCATCAGCCGCTCGGCGGCGCCGCTTTCCGGGGCGGGTTCCTGGGGCGGCTGGTCGTCGGTGTCGCCTGGGTCGGGCGGGGGCGGCGCGTCGTCCGGCGCATCGGCGGGTGGCGGCGGTGGTGGCGGGGTTTCCGTTTCCGCCTCCGGCGTCGGCTCGGGCTCCGGCGGCAGCCGGGTGGCGCGCGGCCCGAGCACCAGCATCGCCGCCAGCGCCAGATCGGCTTCCGCCGGCGCCGGACGGCCGGCGAGCGCGGCAGCGGCGCGGGCGACGCGGATCGCCTGCAGCGACGCGCGCAGCGAGCCGACGCCCAGTGCCTGCGCCGCGGTGGTCAGCAGGCTGACCGGATCGTCAGCGGGTCCGCCCGCCGGCGGCGGCGCCGGATCGGGGAGCACCGCCCGCCCGGCGAGCAGCGACGGCAGCGGCAGGCGCAGATCGGCGAAATCGAGGTGCAGCGCCAGCCGCTCGGCGAGCGTCGCATCGACGCGCTCGTCGTCCTGGCCTTCGTCGCAGAGCACCAGCAGGATCGCGCCGGCGTCGAGCAGCTGCACCAGCCGCGCCGCCAGCGCCGGCTCGATCCGCTCCGCCATGGCGATCAGTATGGCGCCCGGGGGACGCGCCAGCAGGCCCGGCCGTTGCACCGGTCGCCCGGCGGCGAGCGTCGCGGCGAGATCGAGCCCGCCGTCGAGCGCCTCGATCTCTGCATTGGGCGGCAGGCGATAGAGCGGCATGGCGGCGGCGAGGCCCTCAACCCAGGCATCGCGCACCGGCCCCGCCGGGCCGCGGACGATGGCGCCGCCAAGGCCGGTGCCGGTCGCCAGCAGCCGGATCGCCGCCAGCGCCAGCGGCCAGCCGCCCTCATCGTTCATGCCGGGATGAGTTCCGCGACGGCGCGATCGATACGCGCCGTCGATCCGGTGTCGTCGAGCACATTGCGGCGCAGCCGGTGGCGCAGGGCAACTGCTGCGACCTGGCCGATATGCGCCGGCGCCACCGCCTTGCGCCCGGCGAGCGCCGCGGCGGCACGGGCGGCACGCAACAGGGTGAGCTCGCCGCGCAGGCCATCGGCGCCGACCGCCTGGCACAGCCGCGAGCCGAGTTCGAGCATGTCGTCGCCGACTTCGACCTGCGGCAGCTTCTTGCGCGCCGCGGCGATCTTCTTCAGCGTCGCTGCCTCGGCATCGGCCCAGGCCGCCGCGAAACCGGCTGGATCACGATCGAAACGGTCGCAGCGGCGGACGATCTCGACACGCTCGGCAAGGTCGGTCGGGGTCTTCACTTCGACCGACAGGCCGAAACGGTCGAGCAGCTGCGGGCGCAGCTCGCCCTCTTCCGGATTGCCGCTGCCGACGAGGATGAAGCGCGCCCGGTGGCGGATCGACAGCCCCTCGCGCTCGACGAGATTCTGTCCCGAGACGGCGACATCGAGCAGCAGGTCGACGAGATGATCCTCGAGCAAATTGATCTCGTCGATATAGAGAAAGCCGCGATTGGCCTTGGCGAGCAGGCCGGGTTCGAAGCGCTTCTCGCCGGTGGCCAGCGCGCGTTCGAGATCGAGGCTGCCGACGACGCGATCCTCGGTAGCGCCGAGCGGCAGGTCGATGAACGGCACCGGCACGCTCGCCGTCGCCTTTCCAGCCTTCCGCCGACAGTCGTCAGGGCAAGGCTCGACATCGGCCGGCGCGCAGCCATAGCGGCAGCCGGCGACGATCGTCATCGGCGGCAGCAGCGCCGCCAGCGCGCGCACCGCGGTGGATTTGCCGGTGCCGCGATCGCCGAACACCATCACGCCCCCCAGCCGCGGCTCGACAGCGGCCATCAGCAGGGCGGATTTCATGTCGGCCTGGCCGACGATCGCGGAAAAAGGGAATGCCATGGCGGCAGGGTGTAGCACGCCCGGCGGCAAGGCCAAGCACCAGTGTCAGGCAATCTGGACAGGCGCCAGCGGTTGCCGGCCCTTGCGGCAGGCCGTCCGCCAAGCCTTCATTGCTATCGCGGTGTGCCCGCGGAAGGTGGCACGGCGGCGTCGACATAGTCCGTCGACCAGGGGCCCGTCGCGGTGCCGATGATGATCGTGTCGACTTCGGCACCGTCGAAATGCCGGGCACCCGCCGGTACCAGCAGCACGCTGCCGGCCGGATAGGTGGTGGCGGCGGCACGGTCGATGCGGTGACCATGGCCGAGGCGCAGCGCCCCGCGCGCCACGAACACCCGGGCGGTGGCGGCATGGCTGTGCGCCGCGTCCCAGACCCCGGCCGGGATGAAGAAAGCATAGGTAAAGGCGGCGCCGGGCCGATCACGGACCCCCTCCAGCAGCGCGAAACGCGTGCCATCGGGGTTGGTGCGTTGCCAGGCGATGCCATCGGGATTCCACGCCGCCGGCGGCTCCGTGGCAGCGGCGGGCGCGGCGATGGCGAGCGTGAGGGCGAGGGTGATGGCGACGGCGGTGAGGCGGCAGGTCATCGCAAGGCTCCGGGCAGCAACGCGCTGCCCGGTCGTCATGCCTGCCTGTGTCGCTCCGGTCTGGCGGTTTTCGGCCGTGTCAGCGCCGTGGCGCCCGCGGTCTCGCGGCGCTCAGGCCGCCGCCGACTCGATCACAAAACCTTCGTAGCCGCGCGCCGCGATGCCTTCGCAATGTTCGGCGTAGACGCCCAGGCCGCCGGCATAGGGCAGGAACTGGCGCGGCTTGCCGGGGACATTGGCGCCCATGTACCAGCTGTTGGCCTGGGGGTAGAGGGTGCCGTTGGCGATCTCGTTGACATGCTCCACCCAGGCCGCTTCGGCATCGGCAAGCGCCTCGATCGTCGCCTGCTGGCGGCCGGTCAGATGGTCGAGACAGTCGGCGATCCAGTCGACATGCTGTTCGATGCCCATGATCATGTTGGTCAGCACCGAAGGGCTGCCCGGGCCGGTGACGGTGAACAGATTGGGGAAGCCGGCGACCATGAGGCCGAGATAGGTGCGCGGACCTTCCGCCCAGCGGTCCTTCAGCGCCACGCCGTCGCGGCCGCGGATATCGATGCGATCGAGCGCGCCGGTCATCGCGTCGAAGCCGGTGGCGAGCACGACGGCATCGAAATCGAACGATTCGGTGCTGGTGCGCAGGCCGGTCGGGGTGAACGTCTCGATCGGGCTGGCGCGCAGGTCGACGAGATGGACATGCGGCTGGTTGAAGGTGGCGTAATAGCCGGTATCGACGCACAGCCGCTTCGTTGCCCAGGGATAGTCCTTCGGCGTCAGCAGGTCGGCGACGGCGGGGTCCTTGACGATCTCGCGGATCTTGGCGGCAGCGAAATCGGCGGCGACGGCATTGGCCTCGGGATCGATCCAGGTATCGGCATAGGCGCCGAGGATCTTGAAGCCGCCCTGCTGCCAGCGCCGTTCGAACTCGGCGAAAGCCGCCTCGCGACCTTCGTCCTTCACCAGCGTCTCGCGCGCATCGACGATGCTGCCCAGCGGCGAGGTGCGCAGCATGGCGCGATATTCGGCGCGGTTCGCCGTCCATTCGGCGACGACGTCGGGATCGAGCGGGCCGTTCTGCGCCGGCACGCTGTAATTGGGGGTGCGCTGGAACACGGTGACGTCAGCCGCCTGCGCCGCGATCACCGGGATCGACTGGATCGCCGACGATCCGGTGCCGATGACGCCGACGCGTTGCCCGGTGAAATCGACGCCCTCATGCGGCCATTGCGAGGTGCGCAGCAGCCGGCCCTGATAATCGGCGATGCCGGGGAAATTGACGTCGGTCGGCACCGAAAGGCAGCCCGTCGCCATGATCAGGAAGCGTGCCGACACCGTTTCGCCGGTGGCGGTGGTGACGTGCCAGCGCTGTTCCTCGGCATGATAATGCGCCGCGGCGATGCGGGTATCGAAGACAATGTCGCGCTTCATGTCGAACCGTTCCGCGACATGTTCGGCATAGGCGAGCAGTTCGGCCTGCGGGGCGTAGCGCTCCGACCAGCGCCATTCATCCTCAAGCTCGGGCGAGAAGGAGAAGCTGTATTCGAGGCTGCGGATGTCGACGCGGGCGCCGGGATAGCGGTTCCAGAACCAGGTGCCGCCGACGCTGCTGCCCGCCTCATAGACCCGCGCCGACAGGCCGAGGCCACGCAGGCGGTGCAGCATGTACATGCCGGCAAAGCCGGCGCCGACGACGACGGCGTCGAAGCTCGCAATGGCGGTGGCGGGGGCGGCGGAGGGGGCGGTCGTGCTCATGTGCCGACGCTAGCAAGCGCCGCCGCCCCCGCAACTAGCGGTTCTTCCGGGGTCGGCGCCTGCCGATCGGGTCAATGCGCCGTCCAGCCGCCGTCGATGACGAGTTCCGATCCGGTCATGTAGCGCGATTCGTCCGATGCCAGGAACACGATGCCATCGGCGATATCCTGCGGCACCCCATGGAAGCCGAGCGGCGCCGCGGCGCCGAGCACCGCCGGATCGATGGCGTTCTGCCCCGACGGCAGGCCGAGCCCGGCGGCGAGCACGCCCGAATCGTCGATCTTGGTCCAGATCGGCGTGTCGATGATGCCGGGGTGCACCGAATTGCAGCGGATGCCGTCGGCGGCACATTCCATCGCCACAGCCTTGGAAAACAGCCGAACCGCCCCCTTGGTGGCGCAATAGCCCGACAGGCCGGCCGACCCGGCCAGGCCCGCCACCGAGGAGATGTTGATGATCGAGCCGCCGCGATAGCCGGCCTTGGCCAGCTTCATCGCCGGGATGGAATGCTTGCAGCCGAGGAAGACGCCGGTGACGTTGATCGCCAGCTGGCGGTCCCAGGCCTTCAGGGTCATCTCGGTGACCGCGGCGCCATCGCCGATGCCGGCATTGTTGACCAGGATGTCGAGCCGGCCGTGGCGATCGACGACCTCGGCGACCAGCTCGGCCCAGCGCGCTTCCTCGACCACGTCCTGCCGGGCGAACCAGGCGCTGCCGCCCGCGGCGGTGATCTCGGCGACCGCCGATTCGCCGCCTGCGCTGTCGATATCGGTCAGCAGCACCGCGGCGCCTTCGCGGGCGCAGGCCAGCGCCGCCGCCCGCCCGATCCCGCTCGCCGCCCCGGTGACGATCGCCACCCGCCCAGTCAACCGCTGCATGTCAGCCTCCCCTTTTGCTTGTTGCGCGCAGCCTGCGCCGGTGCGGCGATGGCGCAAAGCCCTGCAATCGGGGAGGCAGGAGGGAGGGCCGCCTGTCTCAGCCGATCAGATCGCTGACCGCGCCCCAGCCGGCGGCGATGATCAGCACCAGCGTCGGCAGCAGGGTCATCATGAAACCGGCGCTGCGCGACGCCGGATCGGCATAATAGCTGCGCGCATAGACGATGCGGCCGAGCGACCAGACCGCCGCCAGCCCGGCGGTGATCATGTCGCCGAGCACCGGCGCCGCCAGCCACACCGCCGGCAGGAACAGCGCCAGCTGCTCCAGCGTGTTCATCTGGACGCGATAGCGCTTGTCGAATTCGGGGTGGCCGCCCGAGGCCGGCGCCGGGCAATTATATTTGGCGCGCGCCTGGCCGACGACCGCCGCCAGGCCGAAATAGACAAGCAGCGCAAGGATGACGGCAAGCGTCGTCAGCGGAAATTCGGTCATGTCTGCCCCCGGTCGCAAGAATTGCGTGTTGCTCAAATCCTAGGCGGCGCTGCCATCGGGCGCAAGGCCGCTGCGCCGGCGCCGGCTTTGCGCTATCGCGGTGCCATGTCGTTGCTTGCTCTGCTCGTCGCCGCTGCCGCTGCTGCCGCTACTGCCGCGGAGGCGCCGCCACCGCGGCTGGCGCTCCCCCTGCAATGCAGCATCGGCAGCGACTGCTGGGTGCAGAACTGGCCCGACGACGACCCGGGGCCGGGCGTGCGCGACTGGGGCTGCGGCGCGCGCAGCTATGACGGCCATGACGGCACCGATTTCCGCATCGCCAGCCTCGATCGGCAACGCGCCGGCGTCGCCGTGCTCGCGCCGGCGGCCGGCATCGTGCTCCGGCTGCGCGATGGCGAGGCCGACCGGATGCTCGGCGAGGGCGAGAAAGCCGCGCCCGGCCGCGAATGCGGCAATGGCGTCGCGATCGATCACGGCGGCGGCTGGCAGAGCCAGCTCTGCCACATGGCGCAGGGCAGCATCGCGGTCCGCCCCGGGCAGCGACTGGACGCCGGCGCGCCGATCGGCCGGGTCGGCCTGTCCGGATCGACGGCCTTCCCGCATCTGCACCTGACGCTGCGCTACCAGGGCCGCGCCGTCGATCCCGCCGCCTTCGGTGCTGCGGCCGGCCAGTGCCGCGCCGGGCGCTCCTTGTGGGCGCCGGCGAGCGGCGTCGCCTATGCGGAAGGTGCCGTCATCGCCGCCGGCTTCGCGCCCGGCCCTGTCAGCATCGGCGAGGTAATGGCGCGGGGCAGCGATGTGCCGGCACCGGGCGCCGAAGCTGCCGCCATCGTCGCATATGCGCTCGCCATTGGCCTCGCGCCCGGCGATGTCGTCACCATGGTGCTCGCCGGCCCCGATGGCGCCGAAATCGCCCGCAACACCCTGCCGCCGCTCGCCCGCGCCCGTGCCCAGCAACTGGTCTTCGCCGGCGCCCGCCGCCCGGCCGCCGGCTGGCCATTGCGGTTGACGGCGCGCTTCACCGTCACCCGCGCCGGACGCGAGGCGCTGCGCCGCGACCTCGCGCTGGCACTGCGTCGCTGATCCGCAGGGCCGCCATCGGGAATTGATTTCAATTCGCAGGCTTTGGCCCTAGGCGCAGGGGCAATGCCGTCGGCGTTCGCCCCCCTGCCCCCGCTTCGGCTGCGCTTCGATCGTCGCGCCATCGGTGTGGCCATCGCGGTCGCCGTGCATCTGCTGCTGTTGCTGGCGCTGCTGTACCTGACCCCGAACGCGCCGTTGAAGCCGCCGGCGCCGAAGACCTTCGAGCTCGCCCCGATCGCCGCCGAGAAGTCGCCGCCGAAGCGCCAGCGCGCCCGCGCCCGCAGCCGTGCCACGGCGCCGCGCGCCACGCCGATCCCGCCGCCGATCGTGCCCAGCCCGCCCGAGGATTTCGTGCTGGGGCCATTCGCCGGCGTCGACATCACCAAATTGCCCAACCGGCGGCAGGAGCTCGCCGGCGCCGCCGGGGAGCCTGGCGCGGACAGCGCCGATGCCGAGGGCGTCGCGGAGGGCAATGGCGACGGTCCGGGCGGCGTGCGGCTGCACAATGCCGAATGGCAGCGCGAGCCGACCAATGCCGAGCTGAGCTTCTATCTGAAGCGGCGGGTGCCGAGCGGCGGCTGGGCGATGATCGCCTGCCGCACGGTGCCGCGCTTTCGGGTGGAAGATTGCCAGGAAATGGCCGAATCGCCGCCGGGATCGGGCCTGGCGCGCGGCATCCGCGAGGCGGCGTGGCAGTTCCGCGTGCTGCCACCGCGCGTCAACGGCCGCCCGCAGGTCGGCGCCTGGGTGCGCATCCGCATCGATTTCCACGAGGAAATCATCAAATAGCGGCGTCGCCGCGCTCAGAAGGGGATCAGCGTATAGCCCTGGAGCCCGAGCAGCGCGTGCGCGCTCGACGCCGAAATCGCCATCTTCACCCCCGGCAACAGCTCCGCCTTGGCGATGCCCTGCGACACGGCGCTCTGGCCGCAGACGTAGAAGGTGACGTTCCTGGCCTGCATCGCGGCGATCGCCGCGGCGCTGGCATTGGCCTTGCCGCCGGCGCGGCGCGCATAGTCGGCAGGCTTGAGCAGATCGATGATCGCCTTGCCATGCACGACATAGGCGATGTTGATGCTGCCCGCCGGCACCCCCGCCTCGACATGGCCGTTGAGGAAGCGCGCCGCGGTTTCGAAATTGCGGTTGCGCGTCCCCGGCTCGGCCTGGGCCGTGACATCATAGGTGACCTTGAACACCGCGCCCGGCGGGATCGCCATGTCGCTTTCGATCGTCGCGATCGGGCCGATATCGGGGAACACCGGCCCGGGGTGAAGGGCCTGGGCGCTGGCAACGCCGGGCAGCAGCAGGGCAATCAGCAGAAGCGGGCGCATCGAAATCTCCAATCGGGGCGCCCGATCCTGACCGCTCAGCCGACCCGCGGCAATCCCCGCATGGCCGCTTCCGCTTCGGCCACCGTGCGGCGCACGATCTCGCCGGCTGGCAGCACTTCGGTGATGCCGCCGCCACCCTGGCCGGCGGCAAGGCACTGCGTTTCGGGGATGACATCGAGCACGCCGGCGATCGGGCCGAGGCGGTTCAATTGCACCGATTCCATCACCTGCGCGGCGAACGGCTTGGCGTCGCGATTGTCGAAATCGCGGTTGCTGTCGTTGACGATGGCGCGCAGCGTCTTGCCGGTGAACACCTTCGACACGACGGTGTCGCTCTCGCTCATGCCGACGATGGCGTCCTTGTACTTCTGCCCGGCGTGCGCCTCATGGCTGGCGATGAAGCGCGTGCCCATCCAGACGCCGACACAGCCGAAGGCCAACGCGGCGGCGAGGCCACGGCCGTCATAGAGCCCACCGGCCGCCACCACCGGGATATCGACGGCATCGACGCACTGCGGCCACAGCGCCACCGACGCGACCGAGCCGGTATGGCCGCCGCCTTCCGTGCCCTGCGCGATGATGACGTCGCAACCGGCTTCGGCCGCCTTGACGGCGTGGCGGACATTGCCGGCCATGCACATGACGACGACACCGGCCTGCTTCAGCTCGGTGATGATGGCGACGGGCACGCCGAGGCCGGCGATGAACGCCTTGGCGCCGCCCTTGATGATCACATCGACGCTGGCGGTGAGCGTTTCCGGCTGGGCGGTAAGCAAATCGACGCCGAACGGCTTGTCGGTCAAATCCTTCACCCGTGCCATCTGATCGGCGATGAATTTCGGCGGCAGCCCGGCCATGCCGAGCGAGCCGAAGCCGCCAGCGGCACTGACCGCCGCGCAGACCTCGGCATAGGAAACCCCGCCCATGCCGGCGAGGAGAACGGGATGCTCGACACCGAGCATGGTGCAGATGGGCGTATGGATGGTCATATCTTCACTTTCTTACTTCCCCTCTCCCCTCGAGGGAGAGGGGTGGCGCGAAGCGCCGGGGTGAGGGTGAGTCTGCAACGCCGACATCAGCGCCCGGTACACGTCATGGGGTCGTTCGAGCACATCGGCATTGGTGAAGCGGAGCACTGTCAGGCTTCTGGCCGCAAGCCAGTCCGTGCGGCGCTCGTCATATGCCGCCTGCTCCGCATGGCCCTGGCCGTCAAGCTCGACCACCAACCCCGCCTCGGCGCAGTAAAAGTCGACGATGAACGGCCCGATCGGCTGTTGGCGGCGGAAACGGACACCCAGCTTGCCGCCGCGGACCATGTCCCACAGCGCGCGCTCCGCCGGCGTCGCGTCGGCGCGTAGCACACG
>JAIXZK010000229.1 GCA_027489695.1 Sphingomonadales bacterium | reverse complement strand
TTCCATACCCCGGCTTCGCGGCGCGGGCTGAGCCGGCCCGGCGTGTAGCCGCCCGAGGCCAGGCCGCGCTGCACTTCGGCGCAGATCATCGCATCCTCGGCCTGCACGATATCGGTGAAGGCCTGATCGGCGGCGGCGCGATGCATGTTCTCCGGTGTGTAATAATAGTCGAACTCGACCCGGCAGCGGCCAGGGCCATCGGCGATGACGCGATTGGTCTGCAACCGGCCGGGCAGGATGTTCAGCATGGTGTTCGGCCACAGCCAGTAATAGAACATCGGCCCGTCGCCATAAGCATCGACTCCCGGCTTCACTGGCGAATGCTGCAGCGAATACCAGTCGCCATTTTCGGTATGATATTCGCCATAGTCAAGCGCTGGCAACAGCGCCGGATGCACATGCGGGACGTGATAGCCTTCGAGGTAATTGTCGATGTACGTCTTCCAGTCGGCATCCACCGAATAGACGATCCGCCGCTGGAACCGCATCCCGGCCATGTCGATCGGCGCGATCCGGGCCGCGATGCCGGCAACAAGCGACGCGAAATCGAGCGGCGTGTCGGCAAGGCTGACAAACACCAGCCCCTGGAAGACTTCGACATGCACCGGCGCCAGCGCGATCGCGGCAGTGTCGAAATCCACTGCTTCCGCCATTTCCGGCGCCGCCCGCAGCCGGCCATCGAGCCCGTATGTCCAGCCATGGTAGAGACAGCGCAGCCGCGTCGCGCCCTGGCAGCTTTCGCGCAGCAACGGCCCGGCACGATGCCGGCAGACATTGTGAAAGCCCTTGAGCGCCCCATCGGCCTGCCGCACCACCAGCACCGAAGCGCCCGCCACCTCGGCGACCAGCACATCCCCCGGGGCGGCGAGCGCCGCGACATTGCCAACCAGCTGCCACCCCGGCCGCAGGATGCGCGCCTGGTCAACGGCGAACCATTGCGGATCGACGTAGAAACGCGGATCGATGGCGGCGGCGTGGGCAAGATCGGTCATGCCGTCACGATAGCCGAGCCCCCGCGCGGCGGCGAGCATCCTCGCCACGGCGCCCGCGACACCGTGCCGGCCCTGCCCCGGGCTTGCGCGCGCCGCCGCCGGGCGCCATGCAACGCGACGTGGACGCCCTGCCCTTGCCCCTTGCCGTTGCCGGCACCGTGCTGATCGTCATCGCGCGCTATTTCATCACGTCCGGCGGTTTCGCGATCTGGACGCGGCGGCGCGGCATCACGGCCGGCCCTGCCGATCCGGTCCGCCGCCGCCGGCAGATCGTCGCCGAGATCCGCTGGTCGCTGGTCTCCGCCATCATCTATGGTGTGCCGGCGGGGCTGGTGCTGGAAGGCTCGCGCCGCTTCGGGCTGACGCAGATCGACTGGCAATGGAGCGGCATCGGCGACGCCCTGTGGTTCGTGCCGTCGATCCTGCTCTATCTGTTCCTGCACGACAGCTGGTTCTACTGGACGCACCGGGCGATGCATCACCCCAGGCTGTTCCGCATCCACGCTATCCACCATGCCTCGAAACCGCCGACCGCCTGGGCGGCGATGAGCTTCGCGCCATCGGAGGCGCTGTCCGGCGCCATCTTCATCCCGGCGCTGGTCTTCCTCGTCCCCATCCACATCGCCGCGCTGGCGATCGTGCTGACCGTGGCGACGGTGATGGGCGTCACCAACCATATGGGGTGGGAGATGTTCCCGGCGCGCTGGGTGAACGGCTGGTTCGGCCGCCATGTCATCACCGCGAGCCATCACGAGCAGCACCACAAGCGCTATACCTGCAACTACGGCCTGTATTTTCGCTTCTGGGACCAGCTGTGCCGTACCGATACCGGCCTGGCCAGCTTTGGCCGCCCGCGCGCCGCCGACTCCGCCACCATTGAACCCGCCGGCGCTTCGGCCTAGGCTGGCGCCAGACCCCGGGGGGCCGGCAGTGACCGGCTGAGAGGCAGCTTCCTCGCTGCGACCCGCAGAACCTGATCCGGCTAGAACCGGCGGAGGGAGGGCGCGGCAGCAAAACCCGCACTCCGTCCGATCTTTTTCGAGGAGTGCGCCATGGCCGACATCAATTCCCGCATCGAAATGCCGGTCACCACCGGGCCGCTGCCCGGCTCGGCCAAGGTCCATGTCGCCGGCACGCTGTTTCCGGACATCCGCGTTGCCATGCGCGAAGTGGCGCTGGAGCCATCGGCCAAGGAACCGCCGGTGCGCATCTATGATACGTCGGGCCCCTATACCGATGATCGCACCAGCATCGACATCGCCGCCGGGCTGCCGGCGCTGCGCCTGCCCTGGATCGAGGCGCGCGGCGATTGCGAGCGCTACAAGGGCCGCGACGTGAAGCCGGAGGACAATGGCATCCTGGGCGCCAACGCCGGCCGCAAGCAGCCGGAGGTGCAGCAATTCCCCAACGTCAACAAGACGCCGTGGCGGGCGAAGGGCGGCAAGGCGGTGACGCAGATCGCCTATGCCCGCGCCGGCATCATCACCGCGGAAATGGAATATGTCGCCATCCGCGAGAACATCGGCCGGGCGCGGCAGGAGGGCCTGATCCGCGACGGCGAGGATTTCGGCGCCAGCATCCCCGATTATGTCACCCCCGAATTCGTGCGCGACGAGATCGCCCGCGGCCGCGCCATCATCCCGTCGAACATCAACCACCCGGAAGCCGAACC
>JAIXZK010000109.1 GCA_027489695.1 Sphingomonadales bacterium | reverse complement strand
GCGCCGCCGGCCAGATACGCCGCCTCGCCGGCATCCCAGGCCAGGCCGGGGAAATGGCTCATCCCGACATAATGGACGAGGCTGCCGCGATAGCCGAGGGCATGCGCCTGCTCGATCAACCGCTCCGGCGTCTGGTTGTAGCTGTCGTCATAGCCGCCGGCGAGATGAAGCCCGTGCGGCGGGACAAAGGCATCGCCGGCGCGCAAGCTCGATCCCGGCCCGTCACAGGCGATCTCGCTCAGCAGCAGCCGCCCGCGCGCCGGCGCCGGCAGCGGCGTGTCGCTGCCATCATGCCCCGGCGGCACCAGCGAGATGAACAGCCGGTCGATATCGCCGACCGGCACCCGCTCGCCACCGGCGGAAAAGCCGGCGCGCAGATCGTCAAAATCGATCCGCAGCCGCGCATCATGGCCGCTGCCGCTGGCCAGGTTCCACAGCCGCACATACCAGACGCGGGCATTGCCCTCGGCGTCGCGCCCCTCCAGCGTCAGCGCCGGGCCGTTGACGTCGTCGAGCGGCAGCAGTTCCCCAGACGCCTGCCAGCGGAAGCTGAGCACCGTGCCCGAAAAATCCCGCTTCGTCTCATAGGCGAGCAGCTTGTGGCTCCAGCGATCGGCGGCCTCCCAGATCAGCCCGGCGAGATCGGCGCGGCGCAGGAACTCGACATCGACCGCCAGCGCATCGGCGCCGATCGTCGTCACCGCCGCCAGCATCGGCCGCGGGAAATCGACCGTCCAGAACATGGGGTCGAAGCGCTTGATCCAGCGCTGCCGCTGCTGGTCGGCGGCGCTGGCGAGCCAATGGTTGATCATGGCGCCTCCTCGTTCTTGCAAGAGCGAAGCTATTCCACTCGCGCCAACGCCTGGCGCACGGCCCGCGCCACCTGCGCGCCCGTCTGCATCATCAGCGCCGGCGCCGCATCGCGCGGTGCAGCCACATTGATGGTGACGTTGACCGGCCCGCGCATCGGGCTCCCTCGCGCCTCCACCCGCCCCGCCGACGCCGGAACGAACAGCTCGGGCCCGCGCTCGCCGACCAGGAACGGCCGCCCCGGCGCCACCGGGCCACCGATCGCCCGTCCCGGCGCGCCGAACAGGCCGGCAACCAGCCCGCCCAGACCGCCACCGCCACCACCGCCGCCGAACAGCCCGCCGAGATCGGCGCGCAACGCATTGCTGGCGATATCGGCGAGCGCCGTCAGCGCGACGCGGCGCAAATCCTCGAAGCCGAACTTGCCGGAGACGGCGGCGCGCGCCAGCGCGCGTTCGATGCTGCCGCCGGCGCGTTCGGCTCCGGCCGCCAGCGGGCCGTTCAGCTCGCGCTGGATGTCGCCGATCCCCGACAGAAAATCGCGGGTGTCGGCGCGGACGCGGATGACCAAAGTGTCGAGCTCGGCCTCGCCGCCTGCGGGCAATTCGCTACCGTCCATCCGGAAATGCCTCCATCAGTCGCGCCAGCATATCGGTATCGCCGGCCGGGCCGGGCACATCGTCGAGCCCCAGCGCCAGGCGCAGATCGGCTGGCGTCGCCCGCCAGAATTCGTCGGGCGACCAGCCGAGCGCCGCCGCCAGCTGTACCGCACGGCGCGCCGCACCGGCGAAATCCGCCGTCATGCTACCGCCCGGCGAGAATCTGGCCGAGCAGCACCCGCAGCGCCGGCGTCGCCGACGCCAGCCCGGCCACCACCAGCGCCTCGGCGAAAGCTTCGCGGCCGAACCGCGCCGGCCAGTCGCAGCGGCAATGCCAGAACAACGCGACCAGCTCCGACAGCGCCAGGCCGCCCGCCGCCGCGCGTTCGACCAGCGCGAACAACGGCCCCAGTTCCTGCTCCGCCGCCACCAGCGCCGCGAAACTCGGCCGCAGCACCAGCGTCTCGCCGGCCAGAGTTAGCTGCGCTTCACCGCGCACCGGATTGGCGACACTCACGCCGCCACCACCGCGCCGGAACTCTCCAGCGTCAGCGCATAGGTGCGCTCACCGTTGAAATCGCCGGCATAATCGAGCCGGGTGATCAGGAAGCGTCCAGTGATCGTCTCGCCGCTTTCGAAGCTGACGCGATAATCGTCGATGATGCCGCCCAGCGCATTGGCCTTGATCCGCGCTTCCGCGGCCGATCCGGTGAACACGCCCGAACCACTCAGCGTCACCGAACGCACGCCGGCGCCCGACAACAGCTCGCGCCACCCCCCCGACCCCTGGTTGGTCACCACCACGGTCTCGGCATTGACCGACATCTGCGTGGTGCGCAGCCCGGCAACGGTGGTGAACACCGGCGCCGCCGCCCCGTCGCCGATCTTCAACAGAAAGGCACTGCCCTTTTCGATTCCCATGTCGTTCCTTTCGGATTTGGTGAGGAATGACCGTCCCTCCCCGCAGCCGTAGGCGACGCGAAGCGTCAACGGGCAGGGAGGTGCGGCGGAGCTAGTCCTCCGCCTCGGTGCGCACCCGGAACTCGATGATCCCCTGGCGCCAGCCCGGAACCCCGGTCAGCACCAGGCTGCGCACCAGCCGAACGAACACGATGCGATGGCCGCCGCGGCTGCCCGCCAGCCCAAGCACCCGCGCTTCGACCTCGGCGAGCAGGGCCTTGACCGGTGCCGCCGCCGGACCTTCCGCCCAGGCGGTGACGGTGATGCGATGCTCATGGCCGCGCCCGGTCTTGTGGCCGGCGTCGGTCAGCTGGTCGCCGCCGATGGTGAGATAGGGTGACGGCTGGTCCGGCGCCGGTGCATCGAAAACGCCGGTGATGCCGGGCACGCCGGCAAGCGCTGAAACCAGCATCTGCTGCATGGCAAGGCTGGCACTCATGGCGCGTCTCCCTGGACGAGGGCGGCGAAGCGCGGATCGGCGTCGCGGCGGCGGCTGCCGAAGGCCAGCGCCACCAGACCGCGCCCGGTCAGCCGCACGGCGTCCGGTTCGATCATGACGTCAGCCTCGGGAATCGCACCACGTGCCCGCGCCCCCAGCGCGGCAATCCGCGCCGCCACCCGGCGGCCGGCCATGGCCTCGACGCGGGAAGCGACGCCGGTCATGGCCGTTCCTCCGCTCGCAGGGTCAGGCGATCGGGTCGCGCCGGGTCCGTCGTCACCGCCAGCACCGCCAGGCTGCGGCCGCGCCAGCGCAGGCGGGTGGCGAGATCGATGACCGGCCCGGCGCGCAATGTCACTTGCCAGCGCATTCGCGATCGCACGGCCTCGCCCTCAAAGCCCGGAGCGCCGCCGGAGGTGCCTTCGGGCACCAGCGCCGCGGCGACCGATGCCAGCCGCCGCCATTCCCCGACATCGGCGCCATGTTCGTCCCGGCCGGCCAGCCAGCGTTCGATGACGACACGCTCACGCAGACTGCCCGCGAGTTCCGCCATGGCCTGATCCTTGAAAGCGTGCGAACGGCGACAGCGGCAGCGACGTGACCCGCGGCCACCATGCGCAAAATCGCTGATATGACTGGAAAAGAGCGGAGTCCGGCGCCTAGGGTCCGGACCCAGCCGCCGGAGGCACAATTTCGGCCGGCTGCCCGGCGTCGCCGATCACAGCCGCAGCCGCCGCCACGGCCGCCACAGCGCCGCCACCGCGGCCGGCGGCGGGCCGGCGTCGGCGGCGTCGCGATGGGTGAACAGATGCGTCGCCAGCCGGACGATGCCCTGGCGCAGCGGCTCGGGAACGCCGTTCCAGTCGCTGCCGAGGCCGGCGCGAAAGCGCACCGTCACCGGCCCGGGGAGCGCCACCAAAAGCCGCACCCAGCCATCGCCGGCGGCATCGATCTCGCTTTCCCAGGCGGTGGCAGCAAGCGTTCCGCCCGCTGCCTCAATCGCCAGGATCGCCGCCACCGGCGCTGCATCCAGCCGCTGCCAGTCACCGATCGCGGGCAATCGCTCGCTGCCGTCGCGTTCGATCAGCCATTGCCGGGTGAAGGCCTCGCACAGCGCCATGCCGGTGCGGATCAGGCCGGCGATGACGGCATCCTCGCCGTCGCCCTCCAGCCGCAGATAGGCCTTCACTTCGCCGACGCCGACCGCGGCTTGCGGATAGTCCGCCATGGCTTGATCCTTTCAGCGCGCGTCGATGCGCAGGGTGAGCGAGCGTTCGTCGCTGCGACCATCGGAGAATGTCACCCGGTTGGTGACGCGGCAGACGGTGCCGGCGGTGCCGCCGGCCAGCGTCGCGACGGTGCGACCGCCGTCGATCACCGCGGCGAGCACGGTCGGCGCGGCGGGCCCGGCCGGTGCCACCGACCAGGCGGAGGCGGCGATGGTCTGGCCGGCGAGGTAGCCACCGGCCCAGTCGATCGCATAATCGATGATCGCGTCAGGGTCCTTCAGGAACATCGCACCCACCCCTTGTTGAACCCGGTTCTGGAATAACTGCGGGGGCGCAGGGACCAAATCGGTTCCCTGTGGCGCCACGACAAACCGATGTCTGGCAACACCGACCCACAAAATGGGGTCTGGGGCCCAAGGCCCCAGCCGCCGGAGGCCGCCTTCTTCTTCAACTCAAACCGGCGCGCCGATCTCGATGCTCCAGCTGGCGATGCTGACGGTGCCGCCGGCGACCAGGGCCTGGGCCGGGCAGGTGGTGACGTAGAGCAGCCGCGAGGTCGCGGCATCGAGCAGCGCGACATGGTCGGCGGTGCCGGCGGCGATGACCGGCAGGCCGGCGCGCGCCGCGACGGTGACCTTGCGGCCGGAGATGTCGCCGGCGGCGAGGGTGAAGTCGTCGCTGGCGAGGCTGGCTTCGGCAAGGCGGCCGGCGTCGGCGGCGGCATAGCTGGCCGGCTGGCCGCTGACCGCGACCATGCGGGTGGCGCCGCGGACGATGTTGAGGCTGCCGTCGAGGACATCGGTGCTGGCAAATTTCGGCATGGAGTGTCTCCCGTCAGTTGAGATCGATGGAAAGCCGGCGCGGATCGGCGGCGATGGCGAGGGTGCGCACCGCGGTGGTGATGCCGGCGGGCAGCAGCAGCGGCGCCGCGGCGTCGGCGAAGCGCAGGATGGACGTGCCGGCGGCGAGGATCGCGGCGGTGTCGGAACCGACCAGCGTGGCATTGTCGAGGATGCCGAGCGCGGCATCGCCGACAATCAGCCGGGCTTGCCAGGCGACCGTCGCCAGGGTGCCGGCGGTCGGGTGCGCCGCATCGGCGGCGGCCAGTTCCGCCGACCAGGCGACGATCGCGCCGCTGTCGCCCGGGCCCACCAGGCCCGCCGCCGGCGCCAGGAAACCGTTCCAGCCGAGCGTGGTCGCCGCGGTCTGGTTGCCATGGCCGGCGCCGAGCGGCAGCAGCGGCAAGGCCAGCGCGACGCTGGTGCGCGCTGCCGCCTGCACCGAGCGCGCTGCCGCGGCCGCCACTTGCGCCGGGTTGGCCTGCCAGGCGCCCGCGGTTGCCGGCACCCGCCGCAACTGACCGCCGAAATCACTGTCGGAATTGCCATGCCGCACGCGCC
Organism: Sphingomonadales bacterium; assembly: GCA_027489695.1. Lineage (GTDB taxonomy): Bacteria > Pseudomonadota > Alphaproteobacteria > Sphingomonadales > Sphingomonadaceae > Sandarakinorhabdus. The sequence continues at coordinate 6,160 of JAIXZK010000109.1, read as the reverse complement.
CGGCGAGTGGCGACAGCGGGCCGGGGCGATAATCGCCGCCGCCGGTGCCGGTGCCCAGCAGCGAGGCATCCAGGGTGAAGGCGGGGGCCACGCTCGTCGTCTGGACGCTGCCCAGCCCCGGCCATTCCAGCGCGAAATTGCCGTTGCCGGTGCGGCCGGCGTCATGGTTGCCATGCGCGCCGACACCGTAGAGCGCCGACCAGGCCTCGACCATCTGCGGGCGATAGCCGGTCGCTGGCGTGATCCCCGCCGCGCTGCGCAGCGATTTCGTCGTGCTGTCCTCGAAATCATCGTGCTTGGTCGGCCACCAGTCGAAGGCATTGCCGGCGACGCGATTGACCAGCGCCTGGTTGCGCTGGCTGTCGGTATCGGCGACATTCGCCGGCAGCGGATCGGAATAGAGCGTGTTGGCGCGGTCCCCGACGAAGCTGTTCGCCTCGATGATGTTGTAGGTCATCGTCGCCGACACATCCTCGCCGAGCGAGTAGAAGGGCGCCGGATCATTGCCGATGCGCTCGCAGACATTGCCGAGCAACAGGTTGCGCCGGATGCTGGGATTGCTCGTCCCCGCCGTCGCCGCCGGCAACGACGCGGGCGACCAGATCCGCGCCCGGACATGGCGGAAATCATTCCACGCCAGCACGATATCCTCGGCCTGGCCGGCAAGCGCCGGGCTCGACCAGCCAGTGGTGGCGTTGCGGATGGCAGCGCCGACCGCGCCATCCTCGCTCGCGCCGATCCAGCGGCAGCGGATCACCGCCAGCGCCTGCACCGTCGCCGAAAACTCATTGGCGCGGAACACGCCGCAGCGCGGGTTGCCGGACGTGATGCCGACGCCATAGCGCCAGAAGCGGGAACGGATCGCCGAGACGTTGAACTGTCCGGCGGGCGCCGCGGCGGTGCCGACGGCGGTGGTGCTGCTCTCGAAGCCGGCGCGGCCCTGCATCGTGACACGGTCGAACGACACATAGGCGGTGCTGCCGGTCAGCGAATTGCCGCCGACCAGCAGTTGCAGATTTTCATAGCGCACGCGGCTGGCCCGGCCCGGCGGCTGGCTGACGCTGGTCTGCAGGATGCAATTGGCGCGCGGATTGGTGTCATCGGGGTCGCCGATGATGCGGAACGGGATCTCCGCCTCGGCGGCGCCGGTGGTGACGGCGGTGGCGCCATGGCCGCTATGCGTGCCGGCGGAGAGCACCGCCACCATGCCATCGAGACTACGCGTCTGCGCCGCCTGGCCATTGGCGGCGGCCAGGGTGCGATTGGCAAGATAGCCGGCCTGGCGCGCGGTGTTGATGTCGCGCGGCCGCGCCGCCGGCGCCACGGCGCGCGCGGCGGCAAGGCTGGGCTGGACCATCGCCGCGCTCGCCGTCGCGGTGCCATTGGCCGGATCGACGAACGCCCACATCGCCGAATAGCGCGTGCCGGCCGGATCATGGCCGATCACCCAGGGCGACTGGGCATCGACGGCATAGCCATCGGTGCGCAGATTGGCCATCGACCGGCTGCCGGCCGGATCGGTCGAGCGCATGGCGCCGAGCCAGGGGTAGACTTCGGCGTCGCAGCGCAGCAGCCCGGCCCCCAGCCCCGCCGGATCGATGAGCGCCGTATAGCAGCGCAGGCCGTCCCCCAGGCTCGGGTCGGTGGCCAGTGCGGTAACCCATGCGGTTCGCGTCGCGCTGCCATCGGTGACGCTGAAGCGCACCGCGGCGACAGGATCGAACCCCTGCGGATGATGCGAGGCAACGATCAGCGCGAGCCGGAAGCTGCCGGCGGTGACGTCGTAGGATGGCAGTGCCCAGCGCAGGATCGGCACCGGCGCCGCCACCACCGAATTGTTGGTGACGGCGATGCCGCTCGCCGCCGCCTCGCCGGCACGCCAGCCGGTCAGCGCCGTAAGGGTGAGGCCGGTGTCGCTGGCATAGACATGTTCGGAAAGCGCGATGCGGACCTGGATCGAACCCGGCCCGAGATCGGTCTCGTCGATCACCGGCACGGTCGGGCTGAGCGGATTGACCGGCCGCCGCAACGGCTTGGTTGCCACCAGCGTCCGCGCCAGCGTGCCCGCCACCGCCTGGCCGATGCTGCGCACGAAGCCCGCATGGTTGCTCGCCACCACCAGGCGCGCCGCGCCGTCGGGATCGAGCGCATAGCTGGCGAAGCTGCCGGCGCTGCCGCTGATGGTCAGGCGCAGCACCCAGCCATTGGCCTCCACCTGGGCGGCGGTAATCGGCATGGCAGCTCCTCTTGCCGAAAAAGGCACGCCGCCGCTCGACAGCGGCGGCGTGAGGCTCAGGGGACGGGAAAGTCCGGGATCAGGCGCTGAAGCGCAGCAGCTTGATGGCGCGGCTGTCGACCAGGCTGCCACCAACCCGTTTGGTGGCATAGAAATGCACATAGGGCTTGTTCGAGAAGGGATCGCGCAGCACCACCGTCTCGCGGCGCTGGGCAATCAGGTAACCGGCCTGGAAATTGCCAAAGGCAATCGACAGGCTGTCGGCCGCGATATCCGGCATCGCATCGGCCTCGACCACCGGATAGCCGAGCAAGGTGGCCGGCGTATCGGCGGCCAGCGCCGGCTGCCAGATGAAGGCGCCGTCGCTGGTCTTCATCTTGCGGATGCGCGCCAGCGTCGCCGAATTCATCACCCAGCTGGCACCCTGGCGGTAAGGCGCAGCGAGGGCATGGACGAGGTCGACCAGCCGATCCTGCGGGTTCGTCGCGGCAAAGGCCCCGGCGGCGCCGGAGGCGAGGAACTGCAGCGTCCCGAACGCCCGCGTTGCATCGCCGGCGGCGCTCGTCGCCCCGGCCAGGAAACCGCGCGGCTTGTTGACGCCATCGCCGGTGACGAAGGCGACACCCTCGGCGCGGGCGAATTCGCGGCCGATTTCCTCGCCCAGCCAGGCTTCGACGTCGAACATCGCGTCGTCGAGCATCGCCTGGCTTGCCGCCGGATTGGCGTAGAGCTCGCCCATCGGCGGTGCGATCTCGGCGAAATCGGGCGTTTCCGTCTCCGGCCGCCCGGCGGTTTCGGCGACCCAGCCAGAAACCACGCCGCTCGTCGTGATCAGCCGCGAATAATTGGCCGTGCCGACATCGACGACACGCGCGATCGACCGGATCGGTGATGCCGCCAGCAGCACCCGATCGATCACCGCGTCGATCTGCTCCGGCACCGCGGCCCCGCCCTTGGCGGCCGCACCGATCGTCGCCGCCTTGGTTTCGGCGCCCGCCAGCACCGGCCGCTCGATCTGGCGCCGCATCACCAGATCGGTGAGGCGCCCGACTTCCGCGCGCAGCGTCGCGACATCGCCGCCGGCAGCAGCCGCCGTTTCGAACACGCCGTCGAGCGCGTCGGCCTTGACTTCATAGCTCATGCAACATCCTCCTCGTTGATCGTCGAAAGGCCGAGCACCCGCGCCTGCGGCTGCATCGGAAAGGTCACCAGCGACACTTCGATGAGATCGAGCGCGGTCAGTTGTCGAACCCTATTGGTTCTGTCCTGTCGCGACTGGCGAACCCGATAGCCGAACGACAGCCCGTCGATGGCGCCGGCGCGCAGCAGCGCCGCCGCCGCCTCGCCCTTGCCGGCGGCAACGACGCGCGCCACCACGCGCAGGCCGCGATCATCCTCGGCCAGTCGTTCGACAAACCCGATCGGTTCGCGCTGGTCATGCTGCCAGAGCAAGGGCAGCCGCGCCGGTGCCCCGGCGAAGGCGCCGGGCAGCACGACATCGCCGCCCTTGTCGGCAACGCCGAAAATGCTGGCATAACCAGCGATGCGCAGGCCGGTCATGGCCGCACCCGATCGAGCATCTCCAGATTCCAGGCGAGCCCGATCAGCAGCAGCGCGATCGCCGAGCGCACCACCCAGCCCAGCGCCGCGCGCAGCGCCGAGCGCCGGGCATCGCGCCAGCCCTGGATCAGCTGGCGCAGCTCGCCGATGTCGGCGCCGGCGCGATCGTCCATCAGGCCGAGCGTGCGCAGCGCCCGCGCCGCGCCGACCTCGCACGCCTCCTCGACCAGCGCGCGCAGCGTCACCCGCGCCGCGCCTTGCGCCTCGGCCTGCGCCACCAATTCCTCCAGCACCGCCGTCATTGCCTTGCCTCCAGTCCGAGCAGCGCCCGCTTTTCCAGATCGGTGAGGAAGTCCGCGGCCGAGACCTGGCCCCACAGCCGCTCGCGATCCTCCGAAAGCGCCGGCACCGCATCGCGATCGACCCGCAGTTCCAGCGCCGGCCACCAGGCGCGCAGATGCGCCGAAAGCGCCCCCAGGATGCGCGCCATCATCGGCAGCAGCGTCAGCCGCCACAGCGCCACATTGGCTTCCTTGTAATTGGCGTAGGTGGCATCGCCCGGCAGGCCGAGCAGCAGTGGCGGCACGCCAAAGGCCAGCGCGATCTCGCGCGCCGCGGTGTCCCGCGCCCGGGCAAAATCCATTTCCGCCGGAGTCAGCGCCAGCGATTGCCAGCTGAGGCCCCCCTCCAGCAGCATCGGCCGCCCGGCATTGGCGGCACCGGCAAAGCCCGCCTCCATTTCCGCCTTCAGCCGCGCGAACTGCTCGGCACTTAGCGACGAGCCATCACTGGGCTGGTACACTAGCGCCCCCGACGGCCGCGCCGCATTGTCGAGCAGCGCGCGGTTCCAGCGCGCCGCGGCATTGTGGGTTTCGACCGCGCCCGCCGCCGCCGCCAGGCAGCCGGCGCCATAATGATCGTCGAGCGGATGGAAGGCGCGAATGTGCAGCAGCCCCGCCCGATCGCCGATGGTTTCCGCCGGATAGCGCATCACCACGTCACCAGCGCGGTACACATAGCCGGTCGGCCAGCCGCGCGAATCGGTCTCCACCGTCACCCGCTCCGGCCGCAACGCGAACAGCGCCGCCGGCATCCCATCCGGCCCCGTCGCCACTTCGACATAGGCATTGCCGTGCAACAACAGCTGCGCGCACAAAGTCTCGATCAACCCCGGCCCGGAGGCGCCCAGGCCCGGCGTGCCGAGCAGCGCCAGCGCTGGATGATCCGCCGGGCTGCTCGCCAGCGGCGCCCCGCCGGCACTTTCCGACACCAGCCGCACCGCCCGCGCCGCCACCGGATTGCCGAGATAGGCGGCCCTGACCTGTGCCTCATAGCTTCGCGGCGGCTCGCCGGCGCCGGCCCAGGGCGTCGCCCAGGCCGGAATGCGCGGGCTCGCCGCAGCCTTGGTTCGCCAGAACGGCAGCTTCATCGGCTGGTCCTTTGGTTTTGAAGAATAATCAGGCCTCCGGCGGCCAGGGACTGAGCCCCTCGACCCACTGTTGTCGCGTCAGCTCGTTCGGTCGGCGGCAACGCGCGCCAGCATCACCAGCCACCCCGGGCTTGACCCGGCCCAGCTGCCTTCGATCACCAAGCCTGTCTCGGTCTCACCAAATGGTGGCGCAGACCGAGGGTCGCTGCTCACTGTCGAGCGGCCACCAGAGTCGGATCCGCCGCCGCTAGACCTGCCGCACCGCCGGCTGCGAGCGTGACGTCAGCAGCATCCCATGCAGCGCCCAGACCAGCGCATCAGCGCGATCCGGCGACGCCCCCGGCCCGGCATAAATGCCATTGGCCAGCAATCCGCACAGCTGATCCTCCAGCGCCGCGAATGAACCGACATGGAACACGCGTCCCATGCCATAGAGCGCCGCCACCGGCTCGGCGCGCGCAACCTTGCCGCGCGCCGCATGCACGGGCAGAAGCGGCAGCACGGTATCGACGGCGCGCAAATTGCTCAGCACCATGTCGCCGCCATTGTTGGTCTCGACTACGATCCGATCGGCTTTCCAGTGATCGGCGGCGGCGACCACGGCCCGCGCCCAGGCCTCCGGCCGCACCCCGGAAACGCTCGCATCGGCAAGCACATAGGCGGCATCCTGCGGCCCCTGGCCGACAACCACGATCCCGCAGGTGCCGCCGCCCGCCGGCGGATCGACGCCAATGACAATGCGTGTCAGATCAGGCGCCGATGGCACGCGTACCGCCTCCAGCAACGCCCGTGTCCAGAGCGCGCCGGCCAGATCGCTGACGATCTCGCCGCCCAGCTCCTGCCGGCCGATCGACGAACTGCCATAGCGGCGCTCGAGGCTGGCGACGAACCCCGGCGGCAAATTCCGATCATTGTCGCGCGTTGCGCCGCGCGTC
>JAIXZK010000015.1 GCA_027489695.1 Sphingomonadales bacterium | reverse complement strand
CCGTGCCGCCGCCCGAAACCCGCCCGGAGCCGCCCAAGCCCGCCGCCAGCCCCAAGGCGCCGCGCCCCGAAGCCCGGCCGCTCGATACCAGCACGCTCGCCAATCTGATCGACAAGGCGTTGCCCAAGGCCAAGACCAAGCCGCTCGACACCTCGAAACTGGCGCAGGACATCGCCGCCGCCAGCCCGCGCGGCGCCGTCGTCGATCCGCGCGCCGCGGCGACACTGGCCCAGGCGATCCGCTCGCAGGTGGCGCCATGCTGGAACCCGCCGATCGGCGGCGCCGATGTCCGCAAGATGACGGTGCTGATCCGCGCCGAATTCGGCAAGGACGGGCGGGTGATCGGCGTGCCGACCGTCGTCGGCCAGACTGGTGCCAGCACCGGCAATGGCGATTACGCCCGCGCCTTCGCCGAAACCGCCCGCCGCGCCGTGCTGCGCTGCGCCCCGCTGAAATTGCCGGCCAATCTCTATGATCTGTGGAAATCGGTCGAAATCAATTTCGATCCGGAGAGCATGACCTGACGGGCTGAGCACGGCCGAAGGCGGGGGCCTGCGGCGGCCGGGCCAGCCAGTCACGGATCGAAACCATCGACCCAACCGCAACCATAAGCCGCCGGCGTATTTCGCACCGCAGCAATCGTTGCTTGACGCGAGTGGCCGCGAGCGGCGACGGTCGCGCCATGAACGCAGTCAGCGGCGATCTTGAGGAGTATCTGGCGCAGCGCCTGCGATTTCCGGCGCCGGCGGCGGCGGCCATCGCCGCGCGCGCCCGCCGGCGTCGCTATCCGGCCAGCCAGGTCATTATCCGCCAGGACGAGGTCTGCGCCGATGTCCATCTGCTGCTCGCCGGGCGCGCCAATGTGCGGCATCTGGCGCTCGATGGGCGGCAAAAGCCGCTGCACGATCTTGGCCCCGGCGACATCTTCGGCCGGATCGACAGCAGCCGACCGCGCCAGCCGGCCGAGGTCGCCGCGGTCGAAGCGGTCCTGTCGGCGCTGTTCGAAGGCGATGATTTCATCGGACTCGTCGAGGTCCATGCCGCGCTCGGGCTGCTGCTGGCGCAATCGCTGCTGCGCCGGCTGGCCGGCCTGTCGGACCAGCTGATCGCCCGCACCACGCTGTCGGCGCCGGGGCGCATCCATGCCGAACTGCTGCGCCGCGCCGGCCCAGATCATCGCATCTGCCCGCCGCCGGTGCTGAGCGAAGTCGCCGTTGCCGTCGATTCGACCCGCGAGACGGTATCGCGCAACATCACCGCGCTGGAACGTCGCGGCATCATCGAACGCACTGCCGAAGCGCTTATCATCGTGGCGCCGCAGCGGCTGGCGGAAATGGTGATCTGAGACAGAAAGAGCCCCGCCGGAGGCCCATATCCATCCCGGCCTGCGGCCTAAAGAGAGCCCATCGCCTTCAGCGCGTGCAGGCGCATCGGCTCGGCCTGCGCCGCCAGCCGCAGCTCGCCGATGAATTCGCTGCGCACCCCCATCGCCGGCCCGGCGCGCAGCGCGGCAACCAGATTCTCCGAAATCACGATGCCGGTGTCGGCGGTGGCCGAGACCAGCGCCAGTGTCGCGCCGACCAGCGGCCCCATCGGTGTTGGCGCCAGCAGCACCTCGCCGTAATGGCAGGCGATGCGCACCGGGCCGGAACCCATCAGCCGGTCGCGCAACACCAGCGCCGCCGCCGCCGCTGCCTGCGGGGTAGCAAATGCCAGCAGCGCGCCATCGGCGGTCGCCATCCGCGGTGCCAGTTCCGGCTGCGGCACCGCTGGCAGCGGCAGCCGCCCCGGCAGATGGGCGAGCGCGCCGGCCAGATCCTCGCTGCCCGCGGCCAGCGAAACCGCCACCAGCGCCGCCAGCACCACGCCGGCCGGCGTGGCATCGCCGGGCGGCAGCGGCGGAACGGGCGCCTCGGCCGCGCGCGCCGCCAGCAGATGCTGGCGCCGGCCGGCTTGCCGCCACAGCCCGGCGACACGCGCCGCATTGCCACCTCGGCCAGCATCGGCGCTGCCGATCACCAGCTGCACCGCCTCGGTCTGCAGGCTTTCGGCGCACATCACCGCCTCGCCCATGGCGACTTCATCGGCGAGCACGATCGCCAGCGCAAAGGCGGCGGGGTCCCCGACGCCGCGCACCGAGGCGGCGGCCCCCATCACCATCTCGAACCGCCGCAGCGCCCCGGCACCGAACGGCCGCACCGATTTTTCGATGAACGCCGCCTCGCCGCCCGGCAACAAGATGTCGAGCTCCGCCCCGGCGCGCAGCAGCCGCTCGGCGATCAGCAGATCGGCACCGGCGGCCAGCGCGCCATGGCCACAGCCGATATTCTCCGCCGCCAGCAGCGTATCGATTTCCGGGATCAGCCCGGCGCCATCGCCATCGAGCTGCATCGGGCCGGCGAAATGCAGGTGCCGCGGCGGACGGAAATCGTCGAGCCAGGCCGGGTCACCGCCCTGTTCGGCGATGATGGTGCGGAATTGGCGCAGGGTAACGGCATGGTCTTCCCAGGCCCGCGGCGCCAGCGCCAGCGCCGCATGCAGCGCCGCCCGCGCCTCGGCGCCACGGGCCATCAGCAGCAACGCCTCGGCCCGCGTCGCCGCCTGCCACCATGGCGTGTCGGGCTCGGCGGCGCTGTCGAGCAGAGTCATCACCTCGCCGGCGCGCGCCGCCGCCACCCCGGCATCGCCGGCGATCAGCGCCAGCGTCGCGGCGTTGATCAGCGGATAGGTCGCCGGCCGCAGCCGCGCCGCCGCGGCATAGGCGGCGCCGGCGTCGGCGGACAGGCGCCGGCGCTCGCTGCCCCGGGCGGCGAGCGCGCGGTCCTTCAGCAACCGGCCGTGCAGCGACAGCGCCGCCGGATCATCGCGCCGATCCGCCAGTCCCGACGCCGCGAACAGCCGCCACGCGTGATCGACGGCGCCGGCGCGTGCATAGGCAGTGATTGACGCGATGGCGGAGGCGGTATCGGCGGTCATCTGGCAACATGGCTTGATCGAAAACGACGCCGGATACAATCACCCCGAGGTGTCGAAGCGTTCGATACGGTTGTGTCGTCGGTCGGTTTCAGCCCTGGTGCTTCAGCCCTGATTGCCGGGCGGGCGGCCGCCGCCATTATTGCCATCGGGATCGATGATCACCGGCAACACGCGCTTCAGGCCATATTCCTTGAAATTGACGTGGAAATTGACGCCAACCTTGCTCTCCGGCATCTTCGGATGGACTTCGAAGGCGACCGCCGGGCAATCCGCGGTGTCTTCGGTCTGCGTCACCACGCCATCGACCAGTCGATAGCCGACCAGACCCTGATAGCCGGGCACTTCCTGCGCGGCCTTGGTGGTGATGCCATGGCTGTCGAACGCCCATAGCGCATCGCCGAACAGCCGGATGACGACGAGCGTGCTGGCGAGCGTACGGAAATCGAGCAGCGCATCGGCCGGCGTCGGTTCCTCGCCCTTGACGGTGATCGGCGCATGCACGTCCGGCGCCATCAGCAATTCATGCACCAGGGCGTCCGTTTCGGCGCCCGGGCGGGCCGGCGTGCCACAGGCGGCGCCGCGATCGGCGGGACCGAAACCCAAAATGTGCCAATCAAGGCCGGTCACCGGATCGGTGCCGGAACCCTTGCCCAGGCTGACATAGATCGTCAGGCGCAGGACATGGTCATAGGCCGGCGAAGCGTCGCTCGGCGGCAAAGGCAGCTGTTTCATGATTGTCTCCCGGGGTTGATGGTGGTTATCGTACTGGCCCGCTGGCGTTGCCGGTCGAGCAGCAGATTGCGTTCGGCGCGCATCAAGGCCAGCCGTTCGGCCATCACACGGCTGGCCGGGTTGGCCGCCACCATGCGCTCCAGCCGCGCGACGCCGCGATCGAGCCGAGAGCGCGCCGCCGTCGGCCGACCGAGGTCAGTTTCGAGATAAGCCAATGCGCGCTGCCCATAGACATAATCGCGCTCGACCCGCCGGTCGTCCGGATGCGCGGCGAGCAGTTCGAGCAGCAGCGCCTCCTGCGCAAGGCGGATGCGGTAGGCGCCGGCCAGATCGCGGGTGACGAAATGTGCATCGGCCAGCCAGGCTTGGCGGTTGCTGACCCGCAGACGGCCGACAAGGTCGTTGCCGCGCCGCGCCGCCACTGCCGTCAGCATCGCCAGGCTGCGCTCGCACTGGCCGATCAGGCCGTCGGTGCGCCGCTGGGCAATGTGGATTTCACATAGGTTGCCAGCGCCGAATCCGGCCTCCTCGAGGCTGCGCGTTGCCGCCGGTGCCACCGCCAGCAGCCGGCGCGCCATCCGGTCATAGGCGGCATAGCCGGCCTCCGCGGCGGCACGATCGCCGCGCCCGTTACGGGTCGCCGCCTGCCAATAGACGCTCTGGGCATGCAGGAACAGCCGGTCGGGGTCGCCTGGCGTCGCGGCGAGCAGCGCCGCCGTGGTGCGGAAGGCTTCGTCGGCCGCCGTGCCGGCGGCATCGAACTCACGCTT
>JAIXZK010000329.1 GCA_027489695.1 Sphingomonadales bacterium | reverse complement strand
TGAACAGCGCGGTGCCGATGTTGTAGGGAAGGTTGGCGACGATATGGGCGCCGGCGCCGGCGACCGCCCGCGCGTCGATGGCCATGGCGTCGCCTTCGATCACCGTCAGCCGCCCCTCGGCGGCGGCGGCGAGCTCGGCGAGCGCCGGCAGCGCCCGGGCATCGCGCTCCACGGCAACAACGCGCGCGCCGGCGCGCAGCAGCGCCCGGGTCAGCCCGCCGGGGCCGGGGCCGACTTCATAGACGGTGGCGCCGTCGAGCGGCCCCGGCACCCGGGCAATACGATCGAGCAGATTGCCGTCGAGCAGGAAATTCTGGCCGAGCGACTTTTTCGCGTCGAGGCCATGGGCGGCGATGACCTCGCGCAGCGGCGGCAGGTCGGCCAGGCCCGCCGGCAATGGTGCCGTCACTCAGCCCGCCAGCCGGCGCGCCGCGCAATCGCCGGCCATGCGGATCGCCGCCATCATCGCCCGCGGGCTGGCGAGGTTGCGCCCGGCGAGGCCGAAGGCGGTGCCGTGATCGGGCGAGGTGCGCACGATCGGAAGGCCGAGCGTGACGTTGACGCCATCCTCGAAATCCAGCGTCTTCAAGGGGATCAGTGCCTGGTCATGATACATGCACAGCGCCACATCATAGCGCTCGCGCGCCGCGGCGTGGAACATCGTGTCGGCGGCCAGCGGCCCGGTAACGGCGATGCCATCGGCGAGCAACTGCTCGATCGCCGGCCGCAGGATGTCGACTTCCTCGCGGCCAAGCGTGCCGCTCTCGCCGGCGTGCGGATTCAGCCCGGCGATGGCGAGGCGCGGGTTGGCGATGCCATAATCGCGCACCAGCGCCCGTGCCGCGACCCGGGCCTTGGCGATGATCAGCTCGGCGGTCAGCACCCGCGGCACCTCGGCCAGCGGCAGGTGCACGGTGACCGGCACGGTGCGCAATGACGGCCCGGCCAGCATCATCACCGCATTGGCCGCCGAAATGCCGCAGCGTTCGGCGATGAACTCGGTTTGCCCCGGATAATCGAAGCCGATGGCGTAGAGCTGCGCCTTCGATACCGGCCCGGTGACGACACCGCCGGCCATGCCGGTCCGCGTCAGGCCGACGGCGATTTCCAGGCTGTCGAGCGCGCAGCGGGCGCCGGCGAGATTGGGATCGCCGGGCACGATCTCGCCCGGATCATCGACCTGGATCAGCGGCAGCGCGCGGGCGAAAGCGGCGGCGGCGTCGCCGGGGCTGGACAGCACTTCCACCGGGCCGCCCCACACCGCCGCCAGCGCGCGGGCATCGCCGATGGCGAAGAACGGCGGGAGGCCGGCGGCGTCGCGCGCTTCCCAGGCCTTGGCGAGGATTTCGGGGCCGATGCCGGCGGGATCGCCGATCGACACCGCCAGCGGCGCCGGCACGGCTGTCGCCAGGCCGCTCACCGATAATCGACGATGGCGTCGCGGCGCAGGTCGCGCAGATAGCGGCGGGCGCGCATGTTGACGCGATCGTCGTTCATCTGGGCATAGATCTGCTCGAAATTCGGCGCCTGCGCCTGGGTCTGGGTATCGTCGCGGCCGCACAGCACCAGCACGCGCAGGCCTTCGCGGCTGGAGCCGAAGGCCGGCGTCGCCTGGCCGATCGACAGCTTGCTCATGATATCCTGCAGCGCCGGCGGCAGGTCCTTCAGGCGCAGCGCGTCGTTGGTGGCGACTTCGGCGCCGATGCGCTTGGCCACCGCCTCGACGGCGCCGCAGCCGCCCATGTTCTGGGTCGCGGCCTGGAATTCCTGCAGCTTCGCTTCGCCCTGTTCGCGCGTCGTGCCTTCCGGCAGCGCCAGCGACATCTGCTTCAGGCTGAGCAGCGCCGCCGCCGGATCGGCGGAGAGGAACTGACGCTTCTCGATCAGCGCCATGATGGCGACACCGCCCGGCACCCGCACCGGATCGCTGATGCTGGTGACCGGGCTGCCCGGCACCAGCGTGGTCACCACCGGCGCCACCGCGTCGTTCAGCTGTTCGGCGCGCACCCAGCCGAGATCGCCGCCGACACCGGCGGTGGAGGCTTCCGAGAACTGCCGGGCATAGGCGACGAAGGAGGCGCCGCCGCGGATCTGCTGCACGATGCGCGCCGCATCGGCCTCGACCTGGGCGATCGTTTCCGGCGTCGCCGACAGGAAGATCTCGCCGACATGGAATTCGTCCTTCCCCTTGGCGGCGTTCAGCTTGTCGACCACCGACTGGACTTCCTCGTCGCCGACATTGACGAACGGTTCGACCTTGCGGCGCAGCACCCGGTTCCAGGCAAGTTCGCCGCGGATCTGCTGCTTCAACGAGGACGGCGAGGAGCCGGCATCGCGCAGGAACTTTTCGAACTCGGCCGGGGCGCGCTTGAAATTCTGCCCGACGCGCGCGAACGCCCGTTCGACTTCGTCATCGGTGATGGTGATGTCGTTGCTGCGGGCTTCCTGCACCTGCAGCTTCTCGTCGATCAGGTTGCGCAGCACCTGCAGGCGCAGGCGCGGCCGCTCCTCCTCGGAAACGCGATTGCCATTCGCGGCGAGCACCAGGCCCATGCGCTGGTCGATATCGGTATCGGTGATGACATCGCCGTTGACGATGGCCTGGGCCTTGCGCAGCGTCGGGTCGATATCGCCGATGACGCGCAGTTCCGGCAGGTCGGCGGCGTTGAAGGTGGCGGCGTCCTGCGCCAGGGCCGGCGCGGTGAGCAGGGCAACAGCAAGAATCGAACGAGCCAGACGCATCAATGTCTCCGGGCAGAACAGCCGCAGGGGAAAGCGGACCCCCTAGCGCAATCGGCGCTGAACGGCAAAGCGGGCGTTAATGCCGCCGGCCTGAATGGCGCATTATCAAGGATCGCAAGGCCCGAGGCGGCTCAGCGCCGCCCGGCGCCGCCCAGCGTCTTGAACGCCAGGGTGATCAGGAAGGTGTTGCCGGCGCGGAAATCGCGGTCCGAGACATAGTCGCGCCGCCAGCTGAGGCCGAAGCGGAAGCATTCATCCTCATATTCGGCGCCGATGCGGTGGCGGATGGCACTGAAGCCATCGCCGGCGGCGAGCGGGTTTTCCCGCTTCGACGTCAGGTCGACGATCGCCGATCCGAAGGCCGACCAGTAGCGGGCAAAGGCGATACGGCCGCCGACGCGCAGTTCCTCGCGGTCTTCAAGATCTTCCAGCGTGATCCTGCGATCCAGCCTGAGATAGCCGATGGTCGCATAGGTACGGCGGTTGCCGATCGAGATGTCGATCTCGTTGCGGCGGATGGCGAGGCTGGCGCGATCGGCGCGGAAACGGTGGACGATGTCGAGCCAGCTGCCGATCTTCAGGCTGGTGCGCCCGACGAAATCACTGAGCGTGTCGGACAGGCCGGTGCCATCGGGGAATTCGGTGCCGCGCCCGGCCAGCCGCACCGACTGGCCGATCTCCGACCGCAGGGCCAAATTCGGCCGGTCGAGCGCATATTCGATCCCCCAGGTGACGCGGGTGCCGTCCTCGAACCGGTCATAGCCGGGGAAGCGGTTGAGATCGAAAAGGCTCAAATCCTCCAGCTCGATGGCGCGGCTGTCCTCATTGGGCAGGCCCCGGTTCAGCCCCGACGGCGCCGCCACCAGCTGCACGCGCGGCGTGATCGTCTGGGTGCCGCCAAAGGCCGGGCCGGCGAACGCCCATTCGGCGTCGATGGCGCCCACGGCGAGATAGCGGCCCTGGACACCGCTGTTGCCGGCATATTCGGGTAGCGTCGCCAGCTGGGGATCGCTGACATTGTAGACATCGCCGCGCACCAGCGCCGTCGCGGTGATGCGCTGCCCCAGCCGGGTCAGGAACGTCCGGTCCCAGCGCGCCGAGGCCAGGCCGCGCTGCACGCTCTGCCCCTCGGTGCGGATCAAATTCATGCTGTTGGCCATGATCCGCAGCCGGCCGCCGAGCACCGGATCGACCGGCCGCCAGTCATAATCGATCAGCGGCAGCACGAAGGGAATCTCGCCGCCGCGATCGGTGGCGCGCAGGCCCTGGAAACCCCAGCCGGCGATCGACAGCCAGCTGTTGGCGGTGCTGCGCTCCACCGCCCAGGTCGAGCGCAGCGTATCGTCGAAATCCAGGCCCCAGCGCCGGTTGAAGGTATCGTCGGTGGTCAGCCGGATCGAGAAGATCGACCGCCATTCCGGGCTGTGCTGCAGCCGGCCGCGCACCGCCACATAGCCGCGGAAGCGGTCGCCGCGATCGATGGTGGTCACATTGTCGGCGGCGAAATCGGTCAGATTGGCATAGGTGAAGAAGGCCCGCGCCTCGATCGGCCCGGCGCGGAACAGGCGGCGGCCGGAAAGCTCCAGCGCCGGATTCTCGGCGGTGTAGAAATGCGGCGTGATGGTCAGGTCGCGGTCGCGCGCAATGGCGAAATGATAGGGCAGGCTGACGCCGAAACCCAATTGCCGGCGCAGCTCGAGTTCGGGCACCAGCAGACCGCTGGCCTGGGCGGCATTGTTGTCGGGATGGCTGAAATTGGGCAGGAACAGCACCGGCACGCCGGCGATTTCCAGCCGCGCGTCGCGATAGCGGATGCGCTGGCGATCGCGCTGGTAACGGATGCGCCGCGCCTTCAGCTGCCACAGCGGTTCCTGCGGGCAGCCGTTGCGGGCGATCACCGAACAGGGGCTGTAGACGGCGCGATCGAGCGTATAGGTCTCGCCGGTCCGCGCGCCCTGGTCGGCAGCCAGGCGTCCGCCGTCGTTGAGGACGATCAAAATGTCCTCGATCGCCGCATCCTTCAGCGTATCGGTCAGCTGCACGCGGTCGCCAAAGGCCTGGTTGCCATCGGGATCGACGCTGATGACGTTGCCGGAGGCGACCACGACGCCGGTGGTGCGGTTGTACTCGACCCGGTCGGCGCGCAGCTTCCAGGCATCGCGCGCCAGCTGGACATCGCCAGTGGCGGTGATGACGCCGGCTTCATCGGCGTAGAAAAGATCGTCGGCGGCAAAATCGATGGCATCACCGGGGGCAACGATCGCCCCGCCATCGCGTAGCACGGCCGGGGCGCCCGGCTCGCCGGTTTCCGGCGCCGCGGTCGGCGATGCCATTGGCGCCGGCTCCGTCTGGGCGAACAGCGCCGCCGGCGACAGCCCGGTGAACGCAACGCTGGCAAGCAGCAGGGGACGCAGCAGCGGACGCAGGGGATACGCTTTCGACAACCGGGGTTCAGGGATTGCGGCTTAGCGGCGCCGGCGGGGTTCGTCCACCGATGCCGCGATGGTCCGGACTTGAGATTGGTGGCTGGCGGGGGCGGGCCGGTTCCGACTCTCCTCGAACTTAACCGACCCTAGCGGAAGCGAGACAAGGCCGCCTCTATCTGAACATAAGCCTCCGGTGCACGCGCACGTTCGCGAGCGATGAAGTCGGCGTGTCGTTCGGCGAAGGCGGCGACCTCCTGCAGCGCATCGGGGTAAGGCTCGTCGACACTCCAGAACAGAAAGCCCGCTCGCACGAGTGCTTCAACCTTCTTCCACTGGTCCGTATCGGCGCGCTTCGGCGGCTTGAACTTGCGGGTCAGTCCGATGCTGGGGCCACCGCATTCCGGGCACGGCAATACCGCTTCGAACCGATTGGCTCGCTTGAAGCTCTTGCGACAATGAAAGCAAGCATAGGGATGCAGATAGGCCGAATCGACTTCGCCGGATTTCTGGGCCGGGGTCGTGGGATAGGAGCCAGTCACATCGTCCCATTAACCGTGACAAATCATGCCTGCAAATGGGGTATCGCATATTCGCACCCGCGCCGTTCGACCACCTATGCCGGGACAGAGGGGGCGAAATCATCCTGGGATTCAGGTCGTAGATGCATGAAGCGCGAACGGCGAAATTGGTGGCTAGCAGCCCGGCAGTTGTTGTCTCTGCAATACGCTAGGCACAAAAACACCGTCGATGTAGTCTGGCACAAAAAAGCTTTCATCCGACGAAAACGGATTGAAATTCAGCTCTAAGGTTATCCCATAAGTTGGTTTCGAATTCTAACCTCAAATGACGCTTAAATAGTTCATAGGAAACGTCAGCGCGTGAAACGCTGAATACTCCGGCTGTGATATTGCCTTTTGCTGCTTTCCATAGAGCTGTGTGGAAAGCCCATGTACTGAAATCCATCACTAGATCGTCATGGCTTATCTGCTTGCTAATTTCGCGGTAGATTTCGCTTACCACATTGTGAGCCAGTCCGGCGCGCGGTTGCCTACCAGCACTGGAACGTGCCACACCTAAATCTATTGTCGACGGCCAGAGCATGCCCGTTCGCTCAAACAAGTCAAGACCATCCACCTGAACATCCTAAACGACTTGTTTTGGCTCTGCAATGCTCGAACAATGAGTGTCCGCTATTTGGCGGTATCCGCCATAACTGGAGTCGCTATCCCGACCCGTGCCGGAAGGGTAAGAATGGGTGGAGAGTGGACGCGAGCTCAGCCGCGACTCCTCGGTCGCCGGGTCACCGCCCGGGCCTCAGCCAAACACTGGCCAGCAGCGCAAACCCCAGAATAAAGCAGCCGATCCCGACCCACCCTGCAATGAACGGCAGGTCGGCAATGCAATAGTCCAGACAATATTCGGAAGGAGCCTGAACCCCAAAGAAACTGCCGAAATCCGACCAGTTTCCCATCACCGCAGCATAGATGTATGCTCGAACAATGGCTGCTTGAACAAGCCACGCGATGGCGGAAGCGGCGAAGAGCAACATTGCGCCAAGCAGTCGCTTGTCTCTAACCACACCGTAGTTCCGTAGCAGCCGATCGTGCGTAACACTCTATCGGGTCCGGATCAAACCGCGGTGTCGCAAACGTCCGAGATTGGGCGGCAGCCGGCATACCCGTGCTCGCCATTCCAATCCGCGCTCGAAGGTCAAGATTGAGTGGCAAACCGCCGTCAGAAGCCTGCTTCGGTTCGCTCCTCAGTCTTCTTTCCTGTCAATTCATCATAGCAGGCCAAGTAAGTTCCTGCTCCATCTGCGGCCCGCGAGCGAAGTTCCACGCAGGTTTGATGGGCGAGCCTCATCACAATCGGGAAAGTTGCGCGTTTGTGCACCTCAGCGTCATGGAAGACCAAACGCGCATCGGATCTCGCCCGCGCGATTATCGGTTCATCGCCTGGACGGCTGAGAGGTCGTGTGGCGAGCGGATAGAGCGCGATGAGAACTGCTGCCGCCATCACAAGGCAGAAGGTCGGCACGACAATCAGGGATCGAGATGAGAGCCGCACCGGGCCATACTGCCCCTTCATCATAACGTCCGCAACTGGGCGTTAGCCGCCGTAGCCGTGCCCGCCATCTGATTCCAACCCGGGAACGGCAAGAAGTGGTGGGAAGGGGTCCATCCGCTTTCAATGGTGCTATTGGATAGCAGTCATCATTCGATCTACAGTGTCGTATGAGCGATGTGACATTCATACATCTGAATCCCGACTGGAACGCCGAACCCAACGCTCCGGACTCACGTGTCCGCGTGGTTGGTGATAAGGTCGAGTTATCCTTCGATTTGAATCCGTGGGCCTACACAGCCGAAGAAGGTGAGCGAGCCACGTTGCTGTTTAGTGTCGTAAGTAAATGGCGGCTGGGTTCGACGAATGACGAAGGATGGTATCGAGGTCAATGTCGCTATAGCAGTATCGCCCCAGCATGGGGTGAGTTTTACGAGCTGACTGGAAATGATGCATTGCGAGATCGGCCATATGATTGGCATTTCATAAATCGCCCGAGTGAGGACTCGAGGCATTTTTTGTTCTATCTTCGCGACAACACATTCGAGTGCCTCGCGAAGGAGTGGTCACTCCGACGTTGAGACAGCCGCAATGAAGACGGTAGGCATGTCCGGTCTTGGGAAGACAGATTGCGGGATGGAACGGCCACCTTTGGGCGTTGACCGAAGTTCGCCACTCCATGGGTTCCCGATCTGGCTGACTCGGATACCTGGCAGTGAAAAAGATGCCTCCTGCGGCCGGGCCCCGGACCCTTACCCCCCTTTCGCCTTCTTCTCGTACGCCGGTCGTCGGCTTTCGCGACCAAACAAAACAAAATGGGGTCTGGGGCCGACGGCCCCAGCCGCCGGAGGCATCCCTGCCTTGCCAATAGACGCC
>JAIXZK010000371.1 GCA_027489695.1 Sphingomonadales bacterium | reverse complement strand
GTTGGCGCCGTTCTCGAGCAGCCGGCGGACGAGATAGGCGAGCAGGTCGCGATGGCCGCCGACCGGGGCATAGGTGCGGCAGCGATAGCCTTCCTCGCGCACCAGCCGCTCGTAAAGCCCCTCGCCCATGCCGTGCAGTCGCTGGAACTCGAAATCGCGATTCGGCCCTGCCCATTCAAGGATCGTCGCCACCGTCAGCGCATTGTGGCTGGCAAAGGCCGGGTAGATATGGCGCGCCGCCAGCATGTCGTGTGCGCAGGCGAGGTAGGAGACATCGGTCGCCGCCTTGCGTGTGAACAGCGGATAATCGGCGAGGCCGGCCTCCTGGGTGCGCTTGATCTCGCTGTCCCAATAGGCGCCCTTGACGAGGCGGACGGTGAGGCGCTGGCCGGTGGCGGCACCCAGCGCATCGGCCCATTGGATGACCGCCCGGGCGCGCTTGCCATAGCCCTGCGCCGCCATGCCGAAGCCGCCCCAGCCCTTCAGCTGCGGCAGCCGCGCGACGGCCTCGATGATGTCGAGGCTCATGGCGAGGCGTTCCGATTCCTCGGCATCGACGGTCAGCCCAATGCCGGCGGCGGCGGCAGCTTCCGCCAATTGCCGCAACATGTCGGTCAGCGCCGGAACGGCGGTCGCGGCATGGGCGGTTTCATAGCGGGGGTGCAGCGCCGAGAGTTTCACCGAGACGGAGTGGCGGTCCTCGATGCGGTTCGCCTTCGCGGCTTTCGCCGTGTCGGCAATGGCGGCCTGGTAGCTGGCGAAATAGCGTTCCCCATCGGGAAAGGTACGCGCCGCCTCGCCGAGCATGTCGAAGCTCGCCGTGAAGCCACGATTGTCCTTGTCCGCCGCCCGGCCGAGCGCCTCGTCGATGGTGCGGCCCATCACGAACACCTGGCCCATCATCCGCATCGCCGCGCCGACGGCCTGGCGGACGAAGGGCTCGCCGGCGCGCGCGACGAGCCGGCGCAGCACGCCGCCCCGAGTCCCGCTGCCTGTGCCTTCGTCGCCCATCAGCGCCCGGGTCATCACCAGCCCCCAGGTCGCCGAATTGACCAGCGCCGAATCGGATTCCCCGACATGCGCCGCCCAATCGGCAGTGCCGATCTTGTCGCGGATCAACAGGTCGGCCGTCTCGGCATCGGGGACGCGCAGGAACGCCTCGGCGAGGCTGAGCAGCGCCACGCCCTCGGCGGTGTTCAGCCGATATTGGTGCAGGAAGCGGTTGACCCAGCCCTCGCGCTGCGCGGCGCGCAGATCGGCGAGCAGCCCGAGCGCGCGGCCGACGACCGCCTCGCGCGTCGCCGGGGCCAGCGTCGCGGTCGGCAGCAGCCCGGCGAGAACCTGCGCCTCGGGAGCGCGGTGGAGGGTGCGCATCGCGGCGCGGGCGGCGGCAAGATCACTCATGCGCCGTCAATAGCCGCCCCGCCGCCGCCGGTCACCCTGCCGCAACATTCCCGATTGACGACTACGGCTGTAATCGATTACGTTTACATCCGTAGTCGAAACATGAGTCGCAACGAATGACCGAAAAGATCAGCGAAGCCGAGCTGGTGGTGATGGAGGCGCTATGGGCGGCCCCCGCCCCGCTGACCGCCGCCGATGTCGCCGACCAGGTCACCGGCCAGGGCTGGAGCCAGGCGACCGTCAAGACGCTGCTCGGCCGGTTGCTCGCCAAGGGTGCCGTCGCCCATGAGGAAGACGGCCGCCGCTATCTCTATCGCCCCGCCATCGCGCGGGCCGATCATGTCGCCGGCGATGTCGGCCGGCTGGTCGATCGGCTGTTCGGTGGGCGGGCGGCGCCGCTGGTCGCGCATCTTGCCGAACGGCAGAAATTGTCGGCCGAGGATATCGCCGAGCTCGAGGCCCTGGTGCGGGAGTTGAAGGGATGAGTAACTGGCTGATCGAAGCGCTGACCGGATCGGCGCTGCTGATGGTCGCGGTGCTGCTGCTGCGGCGGCCGGTGGCGCGATTGTTCGGGGCGCAGATTGCCTATGCGCTCTGGGCGCTGCCGGCGCTGCGGCTGCTGCTGCCGCCGCTGCCCGGCTGGACCAGCCTCTATACGCCCGTCGCCCATTCCGGGCCGGCGCACCCGCTGGTCTTCGCCATCGTCTCGCCCGACAATGCGGTGATGCTCGCCGCCGATGTGCCGCCGGAACTGGCCGGCGAGCTGCCCGCCCTGGCACCGGGTCTCGAGCCGCTGCCAGCACTGCCGCCGCTCGGCGATGGCCTGGCCGGACCGGGCGAGTTGCTGCTGTGGATCTGGCTGGCCGGCGCCGCGCTCTATCTTGCCGTGCAGCTGCTGCGCACCGGCGCCTTTGTCCGCGCCGCCGTCGCCACCGGCGCCGTGCTGACCCGGATTCGCGGCATCGAAGTCGTCCTGTCGCCAACGGTGGCCGGGCCGATGGCGGCCGGCGTCTGGCGCCGCCGCATCCTGCTCCCCGCCGATTTCGCCGCCCGCTACACGCCCGAGGAACGTAGGCTCGCCCTGCTGCACGAAGGCGCCCATCATGATCGCGGCGACCTGATCGCCAACATGGCCGGGCTGGTGGTGGTGGCGCTGCACTGGTGGAACCCGCTGGCGCATTATGCCTGGGGCCGCTTCCGCAGCGACCAGGAACAGGCCTGCGACGCGACCGTGCTCGCCGCCGCCGATGGCGATACCCGCGCCGCCTATGGCCGCACCGTGCTGAAATCGGCGTGCGGCGCCCTGCCGGCGGCCGCGCTGGCGATGAACCACAAGGACCAGATGAAGATGCGGATTTCGATGATGAAGCAGCGCGTCGGCACCTCGCGCCTGTTCGCCGGCGCCGGCTTTGCGGTGGCGGCGATCGGCGCCGGGCTGCTGCTGACCGC
>JAIXZK010000132.1 GCA_027489695.1 Sphingomonadales bacterium | reverse complement strand
CTTGCCGGGCTGGTTCTTCAGCTTGTTGGCAACGGCGAAACCGATGGCGGCCGAGATCGAGGTCGAGCTGTGCGCGGCGCCGAACGGATCATATTCGCTCTCGCTGCGCTTGGTGAAGCCGCTGAGGCCGCCACCCTGGCGCAGGGTGCGGATGCGGTCGCGGCGGCCCGTCAGGATCTTGTGCGGATAGGCCTGGTGGCCGACATCCCAGATCAGGCGATCATCGGGGGTGTTGAAAACATAGTGCAGCGCGACGGTCAGTTCGATGACACCAAGGCCAGCGCCAAGATGGCCGCCGGTCGTCGAAACCGCGTCGATCATCTCGGTGCGAAGTTCATCGGCAAACTGCCGCAGCTGCTCGGGCTGCAACCGGCGCAGCTCGGCCGGAATGTTCACCGTATCGAGCAGGGGGGTCGAAGGTCGTTGAGTCACGAATGTCCGCCGCTTTATTGAGGTTTGTTGACAGTGCTAGCGCTTTGGCCCGGCGCTGTCGATGTGGGTTGACGCCGTGTTGCGTCAGCTTTGCCGACACGTGGCACATCGGCCACGCACTTCGATCACCGGCTTTTCCGGGGTGAAACCGAGATCGATCGCCGCCTGCCGCACCCGCGCCGCGGCCTGATCGTCATCGACATGGGTGGCGCGGCCGCAGCCATCGCAGACCAGGAAGATACAATCATGCAGGCAGCCGGGGTGGCTGTTGGCGATATAGGCGTTCACGCTTTCGACGCGGATGGCGACATTGGCCGCCACGAACAGATCGAGGATGCGATAGACGCTGTTCGCCGCGACCCGCCTGCCTTGCGCGGTGCTGACGGCGTCGGTCACGTCATAGGCGCTGGCCGGGCGATCGAAGCCGGCCAGGGCGCCGAATACCGCGGCGCGCATGTCCGTCCATTGTTCGCCGGCGGCGGTGAAGGCACGCTGCGCGGCGCTGGCCAGCGCCGGTCCGCTGCTGTGATGATGATCATGGTCCACGGCGCTGGCTTTACCCCCGCTGCCGGCAGGCGCCAAGCCCGGGGACGACCCCGGCGACATCAACGCGCGGCGCGCAGGTTCCACCAATGCGCCAGGCCGAGCAGCGCAACGCCCGCCACCGATAGCGGCAGTTCGGCGCCGCCATGGCCGGCGAGCAGCGATGCCGCCATCAGGGTGATTCCGAGCGCGCCGAGCAGGGCGATGGCAGCGCGGCCGTGGCGCGCGACGCCGCGCCAGAGCGCCACCGCGGCCAGGGGCAGGGCGAGCGCCAGGCCGATGAAATGCACGTCATGGCCAAGCCAGTCGCCCGAGGCGGCGAACAGGGTGACGAGCAGCGATCCGGCCAGGCAATGCACCAGACACAGGCCGGACAGGGCGAGCGCGGACCTGTCGAGCAGGCGGGGAAAACGACGCGACATGGCGATCTTGATACAATGTAACATCACTCGTGGCAAGCCCCGAAGCGCGCCGTGCCCAGCTTGCATGCGACCGCGGCGCGCTTGGCGTGGCGGCGGCTTTGCGGCATGGGGCGCGCCATGGCCAGTATCGCCGCTTCCGCTCCGCCGTCCGTTCGCGCCGTCGCCCGGCCACGCGCCATTGCGCGCTGGCTGCTGCTGGTGGCCGGCCTGGTGTTCGTCATGGTCGTCGTCGGCGGCATCACCCGCCTCACCGAATCCGGCCTGTCGATCACCCGCTGGGACGTCGTTTCCGGCACGCTGCCGCCGCTCACCGAGGCGGCCTGGGCCGAACAATTCGCAAGTTACCGCCAGTCGTCGCAATATCTGCTGATGAATCGCGGCATGAGCCTTGCCGAATTCAAGGGCATCTTCTTCTGGGAATATGTGCACCGGTTGCTCGGGCGGGTGATCGGCCTGGCCTTTGCGCTGCCACTGCTGTGGTTCTGGCTGCGTGGCGCCATCCCCGCCGGCTACAAGCCGCGGTTGCTGGCGCTGCTGGCGCTGGGCGGCCTGCAGGGCACGATCGGCTGGTGGATGGTGTCGTCGGGACTCGTCGGCCGTACCGAGGTCGCGCATGAACGCCTCGCCGTGCATCTGTCGATGGCGCTGGTGATCATGGCCGGCTGCCTGTGGACGGCGCTCGATCTGCGCGATCGCGATCGTTCCGTGGCTCCACGCTGGCGCGGCTGGGTGCTGCCCTTCGCGGCGCTGCTGGCGGTGCAGATCGTCTGGGGCGCCTTTACCGCCGGGCTGCGCGCCGGCCATGCCTCTGCCACCTGGCCGCTGATGGCCGGGCAATGGCTGCCGGCCGGACTGTCCGACACGTTTGGCGGCTGGATCGACGATCCCTTCACCGTTCAGTTCGCGCATCGCACGCTCGCGGTGTTCGTGGCGCTGGCGGCGCTGCACATCGCGGCGAAGCTGTGGCGGCAGGGGGCAGGGTGGCCAGCGCTGGCGCTCGGTGCGACGGTCGCCTGCCAGTTCGCGCTCGGCGTCGCGACCATCTTGTCCGGAGTCGCCCTCCCGCTCGGGGTCGCCCATCAGGCGATGGGCGCGCTGCTGGTGGCGGCGACGGTGCGGGCGGCACATTGGTCGACACGCCCTGTGGGCGGGGGGTCGACACGCCCGGCGGGAGCTTTGGCATGAATGCACGCAATGTCCTGGGCGGTCCGCTGCTCGACTGCTCGCACGATCCGGTCACCGGCTGGTTCCGCGACGGCTGCTGCAACAGCGATGGTGGCGATGCCGGCAATCACAGCGTCTGCGCGGTGATGACCGAGGAATTCCTCGCCTTCAGCCGCTCGGTCGGCAACGACCTCTCGACGCCGCGGCCGGAATATGGCTTTGCCGGCCTGCAACCCGGCGATCGCTGGTGCCTGTGCGCGCCGCGCTGGGAGGAGGCGAGGGTGGCCGGCTTCGCGCCCGAGATCGTGCTCGAGGCAACACACGAGCGCGCGCTCGAAGTGACGCTGCTCGGCCATCTCCAGGCGCACGCCGCGGAAGCGTGAGCGCCGCGACCGACTGGGACGGCGCCCCCTTTGGCGGCGCCAAGATGGCGGCGATGCTCGGGGACGCGCTGCTGGTCTATCGCCGCGACGACCGCCCCGGCCTGCCGTTTCCCGGCCTGCTCGATCTGCCCGGCGGCGGCCGCGAGGGCGAGGAAAGCCCGGCCGAATGCGTGCTGCGCGAACTGGCGGAGGAATTCGGCGTCTATCTGGCGCCCGATCGCCTGCATTATCACCGCGCCTATCGGCTCGGCGATGGCGTGACCCTGTCGCATTTCTTTGTCGCGGAACTGACCGAGATCGAGGTCGGCACCGTGCGTTTTGGTGATGAAGGCCAGGACTGGGCGCTGATGCCGGCCGATGAATTCGTCGCGGATGAAGACGCCATCCCGCGGTTGCGCGACTGGCTGATCGAA
Source organism: Sphingomonadales bacterium (assembly GCA_027489695.1). Classification (GTDB taxonomy): domain Bacteria; phylum Pseudomonadota; class Alphaproteobacteria; order Sphingomonadales; family Sphingomonadaceae; genus Sandarakinorhabdus. The sequence goes on along the minus strand of JAIXZK010000132.1, from coordinate 1,127 downwards.
TATCGCGCGGTTTGCAGCAAAAGCGACCGTAACTGAGCGGCGGTCCGGCGTGTCGTGCTGCCCGACTTGCAGCGCTGCGCCATCCGTGATGAAAACCGGCGGAGCGTACCCGTGGAGTGTTCGTGATCAGACTGTACCGCAATGTCATGCTGGCAGCCGGCTTTCTGCTCGGGCTCGGCATTGGCGGCTTGATCGCATTCTCGTCGTGAGGGTGGGCAGCGGCGGCTCGAAGGTGCTGCTGCCACGCGGCGCGAGGAGTGAACGATGGCGGATCTGCGAAGTTATGCTCGGCCGGTACTTCTGATCGTGGCTGCGGCCCTCGCGATCGTCGGTGTTACCGCTGCGCTGGCCTTACCCACGGCCGGCAAGGCTGTTGCCGTGCCGTTCAATCCGCCGCTCGATGTGCCGATCCGCTACGCATATGAACGGCGCAACGAAGTCGGCGGGCAGCAACGCCAACGCTTGCAGGCAACAGAGGAGTTGACCTTCCGGCGCGGCGACGATGGTGACTATCGATTGCACTGGGTCACCCGCTCCATCGCCGTCGAGGCGCCCGGGCCGATGCAGCCCGCCATGCAGAAGGTCTATGGCCTCGGCGTCGATGTCCCGATCATCATTCGCGTCAGTCCCGAGGGCGCCGCACTGGCGGTGGAGAATGCCGCCGAGATGCGCTCCCTTAGCAACCGGATGCTGGAAGAGACCCTAGCATCGCTGGATGAACAGTTTGCTGGTCTGCCACCGGACGGACGGGCGCTGGTCGGCAGGATGCTGACTGCCGTGGTCGATCAGCAGCGAGGGATGAGCGACGCTGCATTTGCCGAGGCACTGCTCGAGAGCCCGTTGTTGATGTTCCCGGGGCTGGCGGCGCTGGTGCCGGGGGAGCCTTTGACCCGCGAGGTCGAAGCCGAATCGCCGCTGGGGGGCAGCATCCGGTTCCTGGCGCAGCTCGAGCTGCGTCGCTACGAGCCCGGGGTTGTCGCGGAAGTTCGCGTCTCCAGCATCGCCAACCCCGAGGACGCCCGGCGCGCCACCACCGGGCTGATGGCCAGGCTGTTCGCGGCCATTGCCGATCCTGTGGCGCGCGCCAAGGCGGAGGCGGATTTCGCGGCGATGGGGCCGATGGCGAT
>JAIXZK010000059.1 GCA_027489695.1 Sphingomonadales bacterium | reverse complement strand
CGCGACCGCGCGCCTGGTCACCAATGCCGCGACCGGCCTCAAGCACGCCGGCGGCGACGAGGCGCTCTATGTCGGCGATGTCCGGAGGCTGGCGGCGCTGGTCGCGGCCGGCCTGGGGGATCAATCCTTGTAAAGTCGCTCCAGCCGCTCGCCATAGACCTGCTTCAGGACATGGCGGCGGATCTTCAGGCTGGGGGTCATCTGCTGGTTGTCGGTGGTGAACGGCTCGTCGGCGATGATCACCCGGCGGACCTTCTCGATCACCGACAGCCGGGCATTGACGCGATCGACCGCCGCCATCACGGCGCGATGGAATTCGGGTTCATGCGCCAGCTTGGCCATGTCCGCCGGCATGCCCTTGTCGCGCGCCCAGCCGAGCGCCCATTCGGCCTCCGGCACGACGACGCCGACCAGATAGGGCCGCTTGTCGCCGAAGACCATCGCCTGGGCGATCTCGTCCTGCAGGGTCAGCATGCCTTCGACGCGCTGCGGGGCGACATTGTCCCCCTTGTCGTTGATGATGATGTCCTTCTTGCGGTCGGTGATGACGAGGTGGCCGTCCTTGTCGAGATGGCCGATGTCGCCAGTCAGCAGCCAGCCATCCTGCAGCACGCGATGGCTTTCGGCGTCGTTCATCCAATAGCCGTCCATCACCAGCTCGCCGCGCACGCAGATTTCGCCGTCATTGGCGATGCGGACTTCGACCCCGGTCAGCGGCGGCCCGACACTGTGCATCTTCAGCCGGGCGCGCGGCCGGTTGCAGCTGATCACCGGCCCGGCCTCGGTCTGGCCATAGCCCTGCAGGATGGTGACGCCGATCGCCTGGAAGAAGATGCCGACTTCGGGGTTGCGCGGCGCGCCGCCGGCGACCATCGCCTTCAGCCGGCCGCCGAACTTGGCGCGGATCGACTTGCGGATGGTGCGATCGAGCGCGGCATCGAGCAGCCGTTCCGGCAGCGACAAGGCTTCACCACGCGCTTCCTTGCGGGCCAGCCGCAGCGCCTGGTTCAAAAGGGTGACGGCGACGCCGCCCTGCTTCTCGATCTGCTTGGCGATACGCATGCGCAGCACTTCGAACAGGCGCGGCACCACCACCATCAGCGTCGGCGCTGCCTCCTCGATATTGGCGGCAAGCTTGTCGAGGCTCTCGGCGTACCAGATCTGGCCGCCCATCCCGAGCGGCATGAACTGGCCGGCGGTGTGCTCATAGGCGTGGCTCAACGGCAGGAACGACAGGAACAGCTCGCCGGGCGGGCCATTGTCGGGAAAATCCTGCTCGATGACGGTGATGGCGCCGGCGATGTTGCGCAGGATGGCGCCGTGATGCTGGCGCACGCCGCGCGGGCTGCCGCCGGTGCCGCTGGTGTAGATCAGGCAGGCGAGATCGTGGCGGGCGACGCTGGCGGTGCGCGCGCGCGCCGCGGCAAGGTCGGCGGCGGGATCGGGCCGCGCCGCGATCAGGTCTTGCCATTGGTGGATGGCGAGATCGCCGCGCTGTAGGTCGTTCAGCGGATCGATGGCGATGACATGGCGGCAGGCGTCGCTGTCGACCGCCGCCGGCAGCGCGTTGGCGGCCAGCTTGGCGCCCGAAACGATCAGCGCGCGCGCGCCGCTGTTGGTCAGGATATGAGTGTGATCGGCGGTGGTGTTGGTGGTGTAGGCGGGCACGGTGATCGCGCCGGCCGCCATGATGCCCAGATCCGCGATGCACCATTCCGGCCGGTTTTCGGACACCAGCACGACACGATCGCCCGGCGCGATGCCGAGTTCGCCGAGCGCCGCGGCGAGCGCCACCACCCGGTCGCGGGTCTCGCCCCAGCTGAGCGTCTGCCAGACGCCGCCGACCCGCCGCGTCAGGCACGGCCGCTGCGGATGTTCGTCGGCACGCGCCAGGAACAGTGCCACCAGATTCGGCGCGGCATCGACTCGCGCTGCCAGTGGCGCCGGCCCCAGCGGCTTCAATTTCGGCTGGCTCATCCCATTCCCCCAGGAAGTCGCGGGCGGATTCTTGCCTCCGCTTCCCGCATCAATAGCCCGACACCCGCCCTTCGCTACGCGGATCGGCGCCGCCGCGCCAGCCATCGGCGGTCCGTTCGACGCCGTTCAGCTTGAGCGGCAGGGTCGCTGCGACGGGCGTATGGCCCAGTGCCGCCAGTGCCGGAATCATCGTTTCGAGCGTGCTGCCCTTTTCGACGGCAAGGCGGTTGTCGATGGCGAACAGCTGCGGCAGCGCGATGGCGTCCTGCACCGGCAGGCCCCAGTCGAGCACGCCGATGATCGCCTTTGTCACCTGGGCGATGATGGTGGTGCCGCCGGCGGCGCCGATGGCGAGGATCGCCTTGCCCGACGCGTCATAGACGATGGTCGGCGACATCGACGAGCGCGGCCGCTTGCCGGGCTGCACCCGATTGGCGGCGAGCGCGGCGTCGGCCTTGTCCGTTGGCGCAAAGTTGAAATCGGTGAGTTCGTTGTTGAGCGCGAAGCCACCGGTGACCAGGCCCGAGCCGAAGGTGCGCTCGATCGTCGAGGTATAGGTCAGCATCGCGCCCTGGGCGTCGGCGACGGCGAAATTGGTGGTGCCCGCAACCTCATTGTCGGGCGCGGCGGCGCGTGGCGGCGCGCCGGCGGGCATCCCGGCCTCGGCGGTGGCGATCCGCGCGGTCGGGGTGATCAGTGCACTGCGCGACGCGATATAGCGCGGCTCGATCAGACCGGCGACCGGAACGGCGACAAAGCCGGGATCGCCGATCCATTTGTCCCGATCGGCATAGGCGAGACGCTGGCTTTCGGCGAACAGATGCCAGGCGACCGGATTGTCCTTGCCCAGCGCCTTCATGTCGAAGCGTTCGAGCTGCCCCAGCATCTGCAGCACACCCACCGCCCCCGACGACGGCGGCCCCATGCCGCAGACGGTGAAGGCGCGATATTTCCCGCACACCGGCGCTCGCACCTCGGCGCGATAGGCGGCAAGATCGGCGAGCGTCATGCCGGTCGGATTGTTGGCGGCACCATTGACCTTGGCCACAATAGCGGCGGCGACTGGCCCCTTGTAGAAGGCATCCGGCCCCCTGGCGGCGACGCTGCGCAGCGTCGCCGCCAGCGCCGGATTGGCCAGCCGGGTGCCGGCGGCGATCGGCTGGCCGCCGGGCAGATAGAGCGCGCTCGCTTCGGCGTCCTTCGAAACGCCATCACGCCCGAACGCCGCGAAACGCGCCAGCGCCGGCGACACGGTAAAGCCTTCCGCCAGCCGGATCGCCGGCTGGAACAACGCCGCCCATTTCAGCTTGCCCCAGCGCTTGTGCGCCTCGGCGATCAGCCGGATGTTGCCGGGCACGCCGACGCTGCGCCCGCCGGTGGCGGCATCGGCGAAGCTGAGCGGCGTGCCATCGGCCTTCAGGAACTGCTTCGGCGACGCCACCGCCGGGGCCTTTTCGCGGCCATCGATGGTAACGAGCCTGCCGGCCGCCGGCTGATAGACGAGAAAACCGCCGCCGCCGATCCCCGACGATTGCGGCTCGACGACGGTCAGCGCCAGCATGGTGGCAGCAGCAGCATCGGCGGCCGACCCGCCCTGCTTCAGCATCTCCAGCCCCGCCGCCGCTGCCAGCGGATTGGCGGCCGACACCAGCGCGCGATAGCTCGGCTCGGCCGGACGCGCCGTCGCCGGACCGGCGGGCGCATCCTGCGGCACCGGCTGGGCGAGCGCCGTGCCGGGCAGCAGGAGCAGGGCGAGAAGCAATTTGTTCATGGCGCCAGCATAGGCGGGGCGGCGGTACGCAAACAAGCCTCAACGCTCGGCGCGATGCAGCGCTTGCCGGCGCCGCGGCGTTGCCCCCTGGCCATGACTGCCATCCGCCGCATCCCGATCCGCGCCACCCGCCTGCTCGCCATCTGCGGCAAATGCGGGCGCAAACTCGATGGCGGCTTCGGGCCCGGCGGCAAGCAATCGCTCGCCAAGGCAATAAAGCGCGCGCTCGCCCTGCCGAAACCGAAACACGCCGGCGTCCGGCTGGTCGAAACCCGCTGCCTGAAGCTCTGCCCGAAAGGCGCCGT
>JAIXZK010000241.1 GCA_027489695.1 Sphingomonadales bacterium | reverse complement strand
TTCCTCGGCGAGGTAGAAGCCGGCGACGCTGCCGAACGTGTCGATGGCGGTGACGACCGCCTTGACGGTGACGGTGCCGGTGGTGGCGGTGTTGTAGGCGGTGATGCCTTCGGCGGCGACGATCGGCGAGAAGAAGGCCGAGCCCTGGATCTCATGGATCCGGGTGACCACGGCCGGCGCGGTATCGTCGTTGCTGATGGTGCCGACCGCGCTGTTGTCAGCAAAGCTGGTCGTGCCGGTGGCGGCGACGATGTTGGCGAGGTTGAGCAGGAAGGTCTCGCTGGCCTCGACGTCGGTGTCGCCATTGATGGTGACGCTGACCTGCTGGCTGAGCTGGCCATTGCCGGCGGCGAAGGTCAGGGTGCCCGATGCCGCCAGATAGTCGCTGCTTGCGGTGGCGGTGTTGTCGGCGGTGGCGTAGTCGACGCTGAAAGCGGTGGTGTCGTTCGAACGGGCAACCGTGAAGGTCAGCGTGCTGGTGCCGCTGTCGCCTTCGGTGATGCTGACATCGGCAACACTGAGCGTCGCCGGGGTGCCGCCACCGCCACCGCCGCCCTGCGCAACCGAGCTGACGGCGATGTCGTCGATGCCGATCAGTTCGTCATTGCCGGCGGCATTGGTGGTCAGCACGCGGACCTGGAGCTGCGACTGGTTGTTGGCGGCCGCCGGCAGGGTCACGTCGATGGCGGTGACCTGGGTGGCGCTGCTCGCCGTCGTCACATCGGCGAAATAGCCGCCGGTGACGTTGGTCCAGTTGCCGCTGGTGCCGATGCGATACTGGACGTTGACCTGCTGCGCGGCATTGTCGGCGCTGACGTCGAGGTCGCGGACATTGGCCTGGAAGCGGACGTTCTGGCGGCCGGTGGCGTCGAGGTGGATGACGATCGCGGCATAATCGGCGGCGTTCGAGCCCTGCAGGCCGATCGTCGGGTTGGCGGTCGACTGGTCGACATCGATGACGCCGCCGTTGGTTACCGTCGCCGCCTGGTTGGCGATGACGTTGACGGCAAAGCCGGTGTCCGTGGTGATCGTCTGGGCGTCGACGCCGGTGTTCGACGTCACATCGCCAGTGCGATAGCCGATGATCGACGGCACGTTCGACCAATCGTCGTTGGCGGTGATGGCGCCGGTGCTCCACGCTTGGCTGAAATTGCCGCCCGAAAGGCTGTGATAGACGTTCGTCATGTGGCCATCCCCGAAAAGCACGGGGATGGGAGACGCGAAATAGCGCCCCCATGCCCCCTGGAACAAGTCGGCGCTCGTTAATCCAGCAGGCATTGCGTGGGCATTTAGGTTTTGTGGCGGATTGGCGAAGATTGCATTTCGGCAATATTGCGGCGGGTTAAAAATATATTGCTGACAGGTGTTTACGTCATGTTTCGGTGCCGCGGCGCGTCGGGCCATGGTCTCCTGATCGTTACGGCGCCAGCGCGAGGGCCTGCGACCAAAAGGATGAATTAATGGCTAACGCGCGGCCGGCGACGGCGCCCCGGCGGACTGGTCCCGCCGCGCCGTGGCGAATCGCCGATGCCGTGATCAGAAGCGTGAGCGCAGCGTGAAGCGCGCGGCGCGCGGCGTGCCGGTGGTGATGTTGTTGTCGGTATGCGCGGTCGGGAAATAGGTCGTGTCGAACAGATTCTCGATGTTGACCTGAAGCTCGATCGCCTTGGTCACCGCGACGTAGAGCGCCGCATCGACCCGGGTCCAGGCCGGCAGGGTGACGCTGTTGCTGATCGTCGCGAAGCTGCGATCCTGGTGCACGATGCCGAGGCCGACGCCGAAGCGCTGCGACAGGTCATAGCGGCTCCACAGGCTCAGTTGCGTGCGCGGCACCAGCGGCACCTTGCGGCCGGCCGGCGCCGCTGTCGTGGTGGTGCGGATCTCGGCATCCTGCAGCGCGAAGCCGGCCGCCACCTGCCAATTGGGCAGGATCTTGCCGGTCAGCGACGCTTCCAGCCCCTTGCTGCGCTGGCCACCGGTCAGCAGGAACTGCCCGGGCCTGTCGGGGTCGTTGGCGCGGGTGTTGGTGCGATCGAGCTGATAGGCGGCGACGGCGAGGTTCAGGGCCGGGGTGATGTCCCATTTCGCGCCGACTTCGTAATTGTCGAAACGTTCGGGCTTCAGCGCTGCCAGGTTGACATCGAGGCTGCTGAACTGGTCGCCCGACTGCGGCAGGTACGAGCGCGCGAAGCTGCCATAGATCGAGGCATTGGCAACCGGCTTCACGATCAGCCCGACACGCGGCGACCAGAGATTGTCGGTGCGGGCGAAACGCGCGCCATTGACGACGTTGGTGAAATCAAGGGCGAAGCGGTCATAGCGGACGCCGGCGAGCAGCTCGACATGGTCACCGAACTCGATCTGGTCCTGGACGAAGCCCGACAGCACATCGACGCTGCCATGGACATCGCGGAAACCTGTCGTGGCGGAGGAAAACACCGGCACCGGCGCGACGAATGGATCGGCGAGCGGTGCAAAGACGCGCAACGCATTGCCCTTGGCGGGGAAGCTGCCGTTGATGCGCGTCGTCCGCGTCGTCTGGCGGCCATATTCGAACCCGGCGAGAACGACATGGCGGGTGCCGCCGAGTTCGGCCTTCCAAACGAGGTCGGTCTGGGTGAAGAAATTGTGGCGGCGCTGGGCGTCGCTATAGGCTTCGACGTCGAAGCCGGCCGGTGCGTTCGCGGTCGCTGCCACCACCGTGCCGGCCGGGTAGAGGTTGACGTAGAGCTTGTCGTAATCGCCATAGCGGGTGCGATTGCGGAGCGAGAGGCTGTCATTGAGCGCATAATCGGCGGCGAACGTCACGATATCGCCGTTGAACTGCGAGCGGTTGACATCGGGGTCGCCGAAGAAGCTGTCGCGGAAGCCGCGCAACGGCAAGCGCGTGGCGCCCGCTGCGACGCCGCGACCGTCGCTCGGCACGCCGCGATCGACGACGCGATAATCCTCGACATGTTCATAGGCGATGACGGCGGTGCCGCGGCCGCCGAGATCGAAGCCCAGCGACGGGTTCACGCCCCAGCGTTCGAGCTCATACACGTCGCGATGATTGCGGCCGCTTTCGTAAAAGGCATTGAGCCGCGCCGACATCGGGCCGGAGACGATGGTGTTGACATCACCGGCCAGCCGCCAGGCGCCGAAGGTATCGACCTGGCCCACGGCCTCGGCGAAGCTGTCGGCCACCGGCGTCTTGGTAACGCGATTGAGGACGCCGCCGCCGCCGCCGCGGCCGAAGGTCAGGGCGTTCGGGCCTTTGAGGATCTCCAGCCGCTCGATGTTGTAGAAATCGCGGTAGTATTGCGCATCGTCACGAACGCCGTCGACGAAGAAATCGGCGGTCGAATTGTTGCCGCGCAGCACGATCTGGTCGCGATGGCCCTCGCCCTGCGCCGCGAACGCACCCGGCACATAGCGCAGCGCGTCGCCGATCGACAGGATCGCCTGGTCGTCGAGCCGGTCACGGCTGAAAATGTCGACCGTCTGCGGCGTGTCGAGCAGCGGCGTGTCGGTGCGCGTCGCCGTGCCGGTCTCGCGCAGCTGATAGCCGTTCTCGCGCGGCGCGGTGACGGTGATCAGCCCGGCGGCATCGTCATCCAATGTCGTCGCCGCCAGCGGCGCTGCGATCGCGAGCAGGGCGCTGCCGAAGGCGAGACGGGCGCTGCCCGATGCAAGACGGGCGGCAATGGCGGCAACGCGAACGGACACGGGCATTTCCTGCGACTGACTATCAATAGCGGCCTTGTTGCGAATGGCTCGCAAACTGTCAACCGCTTTCCGGCCTCTCAACAATCGCAATCGCTGCCGCCCGGCCGGCGCCCTAGGGTCGAGGGCGCTGTTGGAGCCCGTGATGAATTTCGAACCGACCGAAACCCAGGCGCTGTTCAAGGCCGCCGCCGAACGCCATGTTGCCGATTGCGTGCCGGACCTCGTCGCGCGCCGCGCCGCCCGCGCCGAAACCGGCGGCTTCTCGCGCGCCAACTGGCGGCGGCTGGCCGACTCCGGTCTGCTGGCACTGCCGGTATCGGAAGCCCATGGCGGGCTCGGCGGCGGCGCCGCCGAACTGGCGCTGGTGCAGGAAGCCTTTGGCCATGGCCTGGCGCCCGAACCCTGGCTCGATGTCGCCGTCATTGCCGCCGGCCTGCTCGATCGCGGCGGCGATGACAACCAGCGCGCCGCCTGGCTGGCGCCGCTCATCGCCGGCGAAACGCTCGTCAGCCTCGCCCATGCCGAACGCGCCGCGCGCTTCGATCCCGGCCATGTCGACACCCGCGCCACCGTGCAGGGCGATCGCGTGCTGCTCGATGGTGCCAAGATCGCGGTCATGGCCGGTGCCGCCGCCGACGCGCTGATCGTCTCCGCCCGCGGCGAGGCCGGCATCGACCTGTGGCTGGTGCCGACCACCGCGCCCGGCGTCAGCCCCCGCGTCTTCGCGCTCGCCGATGGCAGCCTCGGCGCCGAAATCGCGCTGCATTCCGTCGCCATCAGCGCTGCCGATCGCCTGCCCGGCGGCTGGGCCGCGCTGCCGGCGGTCGCTGCCCGGGCGCGCCTCGCCGCCGCCGCCGAAATGCTCGGCCTCGCCGTGCTGCTCTTCGAAACCAGCCTCGCCTATGCCAAGACTCGCCAGCAGTTCGGCCAGCCGCTCGGCCGCTTCCAGGTTATCCAGCATTGGCTGACCGATGCCTATGCCCAGGTCGAACAGATGCGCAGCCAGGTGCTGCGCGCCGCGCTGGCACCGGAACCCGCCGCCGCCCGCGCCGCAGCCGGCGCCTTTGCCTATTGCGCCGAAACCGCGCTGAAGATCGGCCAGATGGCGGTGCAGCTGCACGGCGGCATGGGCGTCACCGACGAACTCGTCGTCGGCCATGCCCTGAAACGCCTCTACGTGCTCGGCCTGACCTTCGGCAACGCGACCGCGGCGCTGGATGCCTGGCGGGCGGCGGCATGATTTTGGAGAGAAATGCGGCCTCCGGCGGCTGGGGCCTTGGGCCCCAGACCCCATTTTGTTGGGGGCTTCGCGAGACGGCCATCCGTCAATGCAGCGGAAAAGAACTGAAAACGGGGCCTGGGGCCTGAGGCCCCAGCCGCCGGAGGCCCACTTCCTTCTACAGGAATCGAAGAATGGACATGGATTTCACTCCCGCCGACCTCGCTTTTCGCGACGAAGTGCGTGCCTTTCTCGCCGCCGAGCTGCCGCGGCACCTGCGCGAGGCCGGCGTCGGCACGCCGTCGCCCTTCGCCGAGGTCGATATCGCGCTGGAATGGCAGCGCATCCTGAACAGCCGCGGCTGGGCGGCGTACAACTGGCCGGTCGATGCCGGCGGCACCGGCTGGACGCCGGTGCAGCGCTATATCTTCGAAAAGGAATGCGCGCTTGCCGATGCGCCGCCGGTGCCGATCCATGGGCTGAAGCTGATCGGGCCGATCATCGCGCATTTCGGCACGGCCGCGCAGCGCGAGCGGTTCCTGCCGCCGATCATCGAGGGCACCGAGCTCTGGTGCCAGGGCTATTCGGAGCCGGGTGCGGGTTCCGATCTCGCCAGCCTGACGACGCGGGCGGTGCGCGATGGCGACCGCTACATCATCAATGGTTCGAAGATCTGGACATCGATGGCGCAGGTCGCCGACTGGATGTTCTGCCTCGTCCGCACCGATCCGACGGTGAAGCCGCAGGCCGGCATCACCTTCCTGCTGGTGCCGATGAAGCAGCCCGGCATCACCATCCGGCCGATCATCGGCATGGCCGGCGATTATGAGCTGAACCAGGTCTTCCTCGACGATGCGGTGTGCGACGTCGATTGCCGGCTGGGCGAGGAAGGCCAGGGCTGGGCGATCGCCAAGTTCCTGCTCGAGAACGAGCGCGGCGGGAGCTGCACGGCGCCGCGGCTGATGGCCGATCTCGACCGGCTGGCCGCCGATGCCGCGGCGCTGCCGTGCGGCGCCGGCACGCTGGCGCAGGACAGCGAGTTCGGCCGCAAGCTGGCGCGGCTGCAACTCGAGGCCGAAGCGCTGGAGACGACCGAATTGCGCATTCTCGCCGAACTTGCCGCCGGCAAGCCGCCGGGGCCGCAGACCTCGCTGGTCAAGCTGGTCTCGGCGACGCTGCGCCAGCATATCGACGAGCTGGTGATCGTCGCCCACGGCCATGACGCGATGCAGCTGCCCGCCGAACGGCCGCTCTATGGCAATGCCTGCCCGGAACCGGTGGGCAGCAAATCGGCGCAGATGGCGATGGTCTCCTACCTCAACAACCGCGCCTATACGATCTTCGGTGGCTCCAACGAGGTGCAGAAGAACATCATCGCGCGGACGGTGCTGGGGCTTTAGGCGAGGCCCTCTCTACTCCCTCCCCGCAAGGGGGAGGGAGCGGATGCATCCTCCTCACCCCGCCGGGTCGATCGCCTCGGCGACCTTCTCGGCCTTGTCCGGCGGCAGCAGGATCATCGCGAAGAGGAACAGCGACAGCGCCAGGCAGAGCAGATTGGGCACGATCATCGTCCATTCGCCCTTCAGAATGCCGAAGGTCGACCAGCAGGCGAAGGACAGGCAGGTCAGGCCGTACATCATCGCGGAAAGGCCCTCGGTATTGCGGGCGCGGATGGTTTTCCACGCCTGCGGCGTGAAACTGCCGACCGAGGCGATGGCGCCGATGGTGCCGACGATGCTGACGATATCCATGGCGGCGACAACCCGCGAGGCGGTGGCGCTGTTCCGTCGTTGTGGCGCCGTGGTCGTCGAGATGGATTTGCGCCGGCCGCGGCAGCTTCTACAGAGGCGGTGATCTCCCCCTTGCCCGAGCTGTCCATGCAGACCATTGCCGCCGTTCTCGATGCCCCGGGTGCTGCCCGGCCGTACGCCGCGTCGGCGCCGCTGCGGCTGGCGACGCTCGACCTGGCGCCGCCGGGGCCGCGTGAGCTGCTGGTGCGCATCGAGGCGGCCGGCCTGTGTCATTCCGATCTCTCGGTCGTTGACGGCAACCGCCTGCGCCCGGTGCCGATGGCGCTGGGTCACGAGGCCTGCGCGACGGTGGTCGCGGCGGGGAGCGCCGTCACCCGCTTCGCCGCCGGCGACCGCGTCGTGCTGGCCTTTCTGCCGGCGTGCGGGGAGTGCGTCGCCTGTGTCTCGGGCCAGGGCTGGCTGTGCGCGGCCGGTGCCGCCGCCAATGGCCGCGGCGAGCTGCTCGGCGGCGGCCGGCGGCTGTCGGAATGCGGGCACGATGTCCATCACCACCTCGGCGTCTCGGCTTTTGCGGGCCATGCCGTCATCGACGAGCGCTCGGCGGTGAAGATCCCCGGCGACATCGCCCCCGAGATCGCGGCGCTGTTCGGCTGTGCCGTGCTCACCGGCGTCGGCGCGGTGTTCAATTCGGCGCAGCTGCGGCCCGGCGAGAGCATCGCGCTCTGGGGCCTGGGCGGGGTCGGGCTGGCGGCGCTGCTCGGCGCGCTGGCGGCGGGCGGCGAGCCGGTGCTGGCCATCGATCCGGTGGCGGAGAAACGCGAACTGGCGCTGGCACTGGGCGCCCGGGCGGCGGCGCATCCCGATGACGCCGAAGCCATGATCCGCGCCGAAACCGGCGGCGCCGGCGTGCAGGTCGCCATCGAAAGCGCCGGCTCGGGCAAGGTGCTGGCCGAAGCCTATCGCCTGGCGGCGCGCGGCGGCCGGGTGGTGACCGTCGGCCTGCCCAATCCCGCCGATCCCTTCACCATCCCCGCCGTCAGCCTGGTGGCGGAAGCCAAGACAGTGATCGGCAGTTACATGGGCTCGGCGATCCCGGCGCGCGACGTGCCGCGCTATATCGCGCTGTGGCGCGCCGGGCGGTTGCCGGTCGAGCGGCTGCTGACGGCGGTGCGACCGATGTCGGAAATCAATGCGGCGCTCGACGATCTCGCTTCGGGCGCCGCGGTGCGCCAGATCCTGCTGCCCTGATCGCGCCGGCAATCTTCGGGCTGTTGGCCGGGCTCGTCTTCGGCAGCTTCATCGCCGCGCTGACGCAGCGCTGGGGCGAAGGCCGCAGCATCGCGCACGGCCGCTCGGCCTGCGACAGCTGCGCCGCACCGCTGCGCTGGTTCGAGCTGCTGCCGGTATTGAGCTTCGCTCTCCAGCGTGGCCGCTGCCGGCGCTGCGCCGCCCGCATCCCGGCGCGGCACCTCGCCATCGAGCTTGCCGCCGGGCTGATCGGCGCGCTGGCGCTGCTGGCGGCACCCGGCGCCGCCGGCTGGGCCGGTGCCGGCTTCGGCTGGCTGCTGCTGGCGCTGACCGTGCTCGATAGCGAACATTTCTGGCTGCCCGACGCGCTCACCCTGCCGCTGCTGGCGACCGGCCTCGCCGCCGGGATCTGGCTGGAACCGTCACTCGCCGAACGCGCCATCGGCGCTGCCGCCGGCTATGCCAGCCTCGCCGGCATCGCGCTCGGCTATCGGCTGCTGACCAGGCGCGACGGGATGGGCGGCGGCGATCCCAAGCTGCTCGCCGGCATCGGCGCCTGGCTTGGCTGGCCGCTGCTGCCCTTCGTCGTGCTGGCGGCAGCGCTGCTCGGCCTGACGCTGGCGCTGCTCGACCGCCTGCGCGGCGGCGAGGTCGGTCGGCTGACCCGGCTGCCGCTGGGCGCGCTGCTCGCGACGGCGGCGTTTCCGGCGTGGTTGCTGGTGGTTTGAGGGCAGAAAGGGGCCGCCGGCGCTGGCCCGGGGCTGCATCGATCACGATTGCCCATTCGCGCCGGCCCGGGCCCGTCAGCTGCAGCCGATCAACCCGGCGACCGGCGTGACGATCTCGGTGCCATCGGCGAGCGTCAGCGCCAGGCTGCCGTCGCGGACGATGCCGCCGCCGGCGACGCTTTCGATCGCCAGCTGCCAGCGCAAGCGCACGCCGCCCCCGGCAAAGCCGGCTTCCGGCGCGAATCCCGCCACCGCCAGCCCGCCGGCATCGGTGGCGGCGAGCAGCTGCAGCACGCCATTGTGGACGATGCGCAGTGTCGTCGGCTCGCGCGTTGCCATCGCGACGCGGCGGCGGCTCGCCTTGTCCCACAGCACCAGCGCGCAACTGCCGCGCGCCAGCTTCTGCGGCGGCAGTTCGGCGAGCGGCAGCGCCTGCGTCGGTGGCGGTGCCGGCGCCGGATCGGCGGTGGCGAGCAACAGGGCGAGCAGGAACATCATGCGCCGATCCGCCCGCTGAGGGCCTGGGTGGAGGAACCATTGGCAAGGCTGCCGCGCCAGGCGCCGTCGCCGGTGATACGCAGGTCGAGGCTGGCGCCACCGCCTGCCAGCGCCAGCCGCAGCGCGCCGCCGTCACAGGTCGCGGCGCCGGCGAGCGGCTCGGCCAGCACGGCCGTCCAGGCGGTGACGCCGCCGCGCGCCTGGCGACAGCGACCGCCGACGAATTCCACATCGACGCCGGCCAGCGCGACGGCGGTGAGCGGCTGGCCCGGCGGCAGCGACAGCCGGCCATCGACGCCGACAAGGCGCCAGTCGCCAGCGCCGCCGCGCTGCAAGCCCGCGCGCCAGCCGGCACCCTCCAGCGTCACTTGCCGGCGGCCGAGCAGCAGCGGCAGCGGCGCCAGTGCGACGCCGATGTCGCCGATCGCCACCCCGCCAACGTCGGCGCCCTGCAACCGCCCGCCCCAGACGCTGCCAATCGCTGCCGCGGCGCCGAGGCCGGGGACCTGCCGCGCCGCCAGTACCAGCGGCAATTGCGCGGCGAGCGCCAGCAACAGCAGCATGATGAAGGCGAGCGCCAGTCGCATCAGCGGCGCCGCAGCACGACATCGGCGGCGATCGTCGCATCGCCGTTGCGGCGCAGCCGGGCGCGCTCGATCACCAGCGCATCGTCGCGTTCGCGCGTCGCCAGCCAGGCGAGCAGCACCGGCGCCCGCACCGCGGCGATGCGCAGCGCGACAGCGCCATCGGGCAGCGCCTGCACCGGCTCCGCCGACAGCCCGGCCTCGGCGATGCGCCGCGCGGCGAGTTCGGGCAACGGCATTTCGCCGCCGGCCGGCACCCGCGCCTCGGCGGCGCGGATCGCGGCCGTCATCGCGGTGACGGCGGCGACATCCAGGGTGGCCGTCGCCAGCCGCGCTTCGGCAGCGGCGCGCGTCGCCGCCAGCGGCCGCAGGATCGCCAGCCACAGCAGGACCGCCAGCGCCAAAGCGGCGGCAACCGCGATCAGCCCCCGCTCGCGCGGGCTGAATGCCTGCCATTGCGCGGCCCGGCTGGTCATGGCGCCGGGCTGCCCGCGATCATCAGGTCGAACAGCGGCGCGCCGTCGCTGCCGCTGCGAACCGGCCCGGTGCGAACGGCAAGGCCCGGCCGCTGCACCGCGGCGGTGAGCGTCGCTGCGGTTGCCGGCGGCGCGGCGATCGTCGCCACCAGCCCGGCGGCGGGGCTCCATGCCAGTTCGACGATGGCGGCGCGTGGCTCGGTTTCCAGGGCCGCTTCGAGCGCGGCTGTCGCGCCGGCAAAGCCGCTGCCGCCGCCCAGCGCCGCCAGCCGCGCCGCGACATCAGCGCGCGGTGCCGTGATGACCGAGCCGCGCGGCAGCGCGGCGCGCGCCGCATCGGCCAGTTCCAGCGCGGCGCGATCGGCGGCGACGCTCGCCCGCCAGGTCGCCGCCGCCTCGCCGGCGACAAAGACGGCCAGGCTCGCCGCCGCCAGCCAGCCGAGCCGCCGCAGCCGTGCCGCCTGCGCCCGCCAGCGACGCACCCGCGCGAATTCGCCCTGGCGCAGATCGATCGGCAGCGGCAGCGCCACGGCCTGTCCCCGCCCTCCCCCTTGCGGGGAGCGCGAGTCGCCCTCCCCGCAAGGGGGAGGGAGGGGGTCTTGGCGTTTGTCGATCGGTTCACGGCGCCAGGGCAACGGCGCGTCAGCCGCAATCAGCGGTCGCTCGCCGACGAGCAGCCGTGCCAGATCGGGCTCGGCGGCGGTGGCGAGACCGGCGCCGCGCAGGACCCAGCGCGTCGGCGTCAGGTGCGCGGCAATCGCATCGCCCTCGGGAAGCGGCAGCAGCAACGGCTCCGGCACCAGCGCGTCGACCGCCAGCCCGGCCGCCGCCAGATCGGCCAACCAGCCGCGCATCACCGCCGCCGCGACCAGCGCCAGCGGCCTGGTGCCATCGGCCAGCCGCGCCCCGATAGCGACATGCGTGCCCTCCAGACTGCCGCCGGCCACATCGGCGGCGAGCAGCCGCGCCGCCGCCAAGGTCTGCGCCGGCGCCAGATCGGGCAGCACGACGAAATGCAGCGCCACCGCCTCGCCCGGCGCGATGGCGACGATCCGCCCGGTGCGCGCGGCGTCGGGCACGGCGAGGCCGACACCGGCGCTGCCGTCGCTCGCCTGCCAATGCGGGCTGGGGCCGAGATGGATGGCAAGGATCATTTGATGAAGGCCAAAAAGGAGGCCTCCGGCGGCTCTTCGACTGCGCTCAGGACGAGGGGGGGCCTTAGGCCCCAGACCCCATTTTGATTCATCCACATCCGAAAACCAGTCGAGACCTGGGACCGACCAACAAAATGGGGTCTGGGGCCTAAGGCCCCAGCCGCCGGAGGCCCACTTTTCACTACCATCACTCGTCCTCGGTCCAGCGCCGCGCCGCCAGCCGCAGCGGCGGCCGGCGGGCGTCGATCAGCGCCGTTGTGACGTCATCCTCGCCGCTGGCGATGGTCAAGGTCAACCAGTTCGGCACCAGCAC
>JAIXZK010000347.1 GCA_027489695.1 Sphingomonadales bacterium | reverse complement strand
GTGCCGCGCGAGGCGATGCTGACGCTGATGTCGCAGATCCCCGAAATGTCGGACATCATCATCACGGTGTTTTCGGCCCGCCGCCGCCGCCAGCTCGACGAGCGTGATTCGAGCCTCGTCCTGATCGGCGAGGAAGCCGACCGCAGTCTGCGCGAGATCGCCGCCTTCGCCAGCCGCAACCGCATCCCCTACAAATCGCTGCGCCTCGGCAGCCCGGAGGCGGCCGAAACCGCCAGCGCCTGCATGATCGAGGCGGGGACCCCGGCGCTGATCTTCGGGCGCGATACCGTGGTCGCCGATCCGACCCCCGACAAGGTGGCGCGGCTGCTCGGCCTCAACCGCGATCTCCAGGCCGATGAAAGCTTCGACGTGCTGATCGTCGGCGGCGGCCCGGCGGGGGTCGCGGCCGGGGTCTATGCCGGCGCCGAGGGGTTGTGCGCGCTGGTCATCGAGGATGTCGCCATCGGCGGCCAGGCCGGCACCTCCAGCCGCATCGAGAATTACATGGGCTTCCCGACCGGCATTTCGGGCGCCGATCTGGTCTGGCGCGGCGAGGTCCAGGCGATGAAGTTCGGCACGCGCTTCGCCATGCCGCGCCGCGTCGCCAGCCTCGACAAGCTCGACGGTGGCGACTTCTGCGCGACCTTCGACAATGGCGAGCGGGTGCGCGCGCCGGCGGTGGTGGTGGCAACCGGCGTGCAATATCGCCGCCTGCCGATCCCGCGGCTGGGCGAGTTCGAAGGCGCCGGCGTCTATTATGCCGCGACCGAGGTCGAGGCGCGTTACTGCCGCGGCACCGAGGCGATCGTTATCGGTGGCGGCAATTCGGCAGGGCAGGCGGCGATGTATCTCAGCCGGTCCGCCAGGGCGGTGCGGCTGCTGGTGCGCGGGCAGTCGCTCGCCGACTCGATGTCGAGCTATCTGTCGAGCCGGCTCGAGGCCGATCCCGCCATCACGATCGATTATGGTGCCGAGGTGAGCGCGCTGCACGGCGGCGAAACGCTGCAGGGCGTGACGATCCGCGACATCGCCAGCGGCACCACCCGCGATGTGCCGACGCGCGCGCTGTTCATCATGATCGGCGCCGCGCCCAACACCGGCTGGCTTTCGGGCCTGGTCGCGCTCGACGGCAAGGGCTTTGTGCAGACGGGGGCCGCCGCCGGCGCAGCCTCCCCCTATGCGACGTCGCAGCCGGGCATTTTCGCGGTTGGCGATGTTCGCGCCGGCTCGGTGAAGCGGGTCGCGTCGGCGGTCGGCGAAGGCTCGGTGGTGATTTCCAAGGTCTGGGATTTCGTCAATTCACCCCAATAGCTTGGCCGCCAGCGGTGCGAAGTAAGTCAGCACGCCCGAACAGCCGGCGCGCTTGAAGCTCATCAGCGTTTCGAGCACGGCGCGGTCGCGGTCCAGCACGCCCGCCGCCACCGCCGCTTCGATCAGGGCATATTCGCCGCTGACCTGATAGGCGAAGACCGGCACTTCGAACCGGTCGCGGACCATGCGGATGATGTCGAGATAGGGCAGGCCGGGCTTGACCATCACGCTGTCCGCCCCTTCGGCGATGTCGAGCTCGACTTCGCGGATGGCCTCGCGGCAATTGGCCGGGTCCATCTGATAGGTCTTCTTGTCGCCCTTGAGGTAGCCGCCGCTGCCGACCGCATCGCGGAACGGGCCGTAAAAGGCGCTCGCGTACTTCGCCGAATAGGCCATGATCTGGACGAGATCGAAGCCTTCGCTCTCCAGCCCGGCGCGGATGGCGCCGATGCGGCCGTCCATCATGTCGGATGGCGCGATGACATCGCAGCCGGCGCGCGCCTGGTTCAAGGCCTGGCCCACGAGCACTTCGATCGTTGCATCGTTGAGGATGCGGCCGTCCTCGGTCAGCAGCCCGTCATGGCCATGGCTGGTATAGGGATCGAGCGCGACATCGGTGAGCACGCCCAGCCCCGGCTCGGCATCCTTCAGCGCGCGAATGGCGCGGCACATGAGGTTGTCGGGGTTGAGCGCTTCAGCGCCGTCCTCGCTGCGGCGATCGGGCTGGGTGTTGGGAAACAGCGCGATGCAGGGGATGCCAAGGCTCACCGCCTCGCGCGCCGCGCCGGCGAGGCGATCGACCGACAGGCGGTTGACCCCCGGCATGGTGCGGATCGGATCGACGACATCATGGCCATCGGAAACGAAGATCGGCCAGATCAGATCGGCCGGCGAGAGAGTGGTTTCGGCGTGCAGCGCGCGGCTCCACGGGGCGGAACGGGTGCGGCGCAGCCGCGTGGCAGGATAGGTCATGCGATGGGAACTCCCCCCAGGGATTCAGACAGCGCCGCGGCCAATTGCCGGCGACATTCGGCGGAAACCGCCTTTCGCCCCCCCGCCAGGGTCATCGGATCAAAGGGCGGCAGGAAGTGGATGGTGAGGTCATAGGTGCCCTTGCGGGTCAGCACCCGCCAGGCGTTCTGCGTCGCGGTTTCGAGGCCGATCCAGGCGAGATCCTTGCCGGCCTCGTCGAAATCGAACAGCACGCACTGGATCATCATCGGGTGCGGTGGCGGCACCATCACCGCGAACAGCGGCGCCTTGAACGGCAACAGGCTGCGGCCATCGGTGGTGGTGCCTTCCGGAAACAGGCCGAGCATGCGGAGATCGGTGATCGCGGCGCGAATGTCGCTGACCTGGGATGCCACCTGCATCCGGTCGGTGCGCGAGACGAAGATGGTGTGATTGAGCGCGCACAGCCGGCCGAACACCGGCCAGTCGCGGATGCGGTCCTGCGCCACAAAGGCGGTGCCGGTAACGCCGCCCAGCGCCAGCGGATCGGTCCAGCTGAGATGATTGCCGACGAAGAACACGTCGCGCTTTAGGGGCCTGCCGACCGTCCGCACCTTGATGCCGATCGCGCGCGTCACCCGCCGCAGATAGAAGCGAGGCCAGCGCGAGCGGCCGGTCAGCGTCACGGTGATCAGGTGCAGCGGCACATACCAGAGGGTGATCGCCGTCATCCACAGCGTGCGGCCGATGAAGCGCAGGCCGCCGGCGGGATCGCCGGCAATGGCACGCGCCACCCGGCGCAGCGCCTCGATCGGCCCGGGCACCGGTTCGGGGATGAATTCGGGAAGGGGCGCCGCCGCCTCGGTCTGCATCGCAGCAGCTTTATGGTGTCGCGCGGGGCACGCCAAGGGGGGCCCTGCAGCCAAATCTTAATGTCCCTTCGCTACCGTCGACTGGTTCGGGGAGGCGCCCCGATGTTGCAGGGGACGGGCAATGGCCGGGCATTTCGTGCTGTGGAAGATGCAGGTGGCCGACAGGGACGCATGTGTTGCGGCCGGGGCAGGGTGGACCGGGCTGGCGCATGCCGCCGGCGTCGGCAATGGCGCCGGCGGGGTATTTCCCGGCTGGACCCAGGCATCGCGTGACGATCTCAACCGGGTGCGGTCCGCTCACGGCGTGCCCAATCGCAACAACATCCCGCCACATCGGTATCTGACTTTCCCTGGCGGCGCTCCGGCTGCCCTGCTGGCGGCGCAGTTGCTCGCCGATCGCGACCGCTGGATCAGCTCGCTCGAACGGCCGTCGAGCGTCGGGTTCGGCATGGTGGCCTTGTGCGCCGCGGCCCAGGCAGCGTGGACCGGCGGCCAGTCGGCCTATCGCTATGATGCCCTGATCGCGCAGATTACCCATGGGGCGACATCGGTCGAGATCTATTACCTCGGCTCCAAGGAAATGACCTGAGGGGCGCGTTGGGGGCAAGCTTTCCTCCTGGCGAGGCGGCGTCTAAGGCCTCGTCGCCATGATCCTCATTCTTGATTCCGGCATCGGTGGGCTTTCCGTGCTCGAACCGATCCGCGCGGCGCTGCCCGGGGTGGCGGTGACCTATGTCGCGGACAATGCCGGCTTTCCCTATGGCACCAAGAGCGAGAT
The DNA here is from genome assembly GCA_027489695.1 of Sphingomonadales bacterium. Lineage (GTDB taxonomy): Bacteria > Pseudomonadota > Alphaproteobacteria > Sphingomonadales > Sphingomonadaceae > Sandarakinorhabdus. Next base: position 5,978 of record JAIXZK010000347.1, on the reverse strand, counting down.
GGAAGTGGCGACGCGGGTGTGCGCGCTGCTCGGGCGGCTGGCGGAGCGGCTGCGGCCGCGGCTGATCGTGATTGCCTGCAACACCGCCTCGACGATCGCGCTGGGGCATGTGCGGTCGGTGCTCGATGTCGGCGTGGTCGGCACGGTGCCGGCGATCAAGCCGGCGGCGGAAGGCTCGCGCACGCGGGTGATCGGCGTGCTGGGGACGCAGGCGACGGTGCGCCAGCCCTATGTCGATCGGCTGTCGGCGGAATTCGCCAGCGATTGCCTGGTGCTGCGCCATGGTTCGGCGCGGCTGGTCGAACTGGCCGAGGCGCGGCTGGCCGGCGAAAGGGTGACGGCGACCGATGTGGCGCCGGAACTGGCGGGCCTGCGCGACCAGCCGGGGGGCGAGCGGCTGGATCGGGTCGTGCTGGCGTGCACGCATTTCCCGCTATTGGGCGATGTGCTGGCGGAGGCGGCGGGGGGGCTGTTTGCGCCGGGCATCGGCTTTGTCGATGGCGGCGCCGGGATCGCGCGGCGGGTGGCGGCATTGCTCGGCGAGGGCTGGGAGCGCGGGCCGGGGCGGGCGCTGTTCACCCGGGGTGACCAACATGTCGAGGCGCTGCGGCCGGCGCTGGCGGCCTATGGATTGGACGAGGTGGGGGTGGTCTAGGCCGTGCGCCGGTTGATCGCCGCCGCCCGCCATGCCATGCCGCCGCCATGGCGATGACCGACGACGAACTGAAAGAACGCATGGGCCGGTTCCAGCCGCCCACCGGGCGCGTGCTGGGCATGGAGATGCTGGAGGTGAACAGCGCCGAAGGCCGCGTGCTGGTGCGCTACAAGCCGGGGCCGGAGTTCACCAATCCGATGGGCAGCGTGCAGGGCGGCATCGTCGTCGCCATGCTCGATGATGCGGCGGCGTTCGCGGCGATCGTCAAATCGGGGGAACGCATCGGCGTGCCGACGATCGAATTGAAGACGAGCTTCTTCGCGCCGGCGAAGGCGGGGGAATATCTTTACGCCGAAGGGCGGTGCCTGAAGCTCGGCAAGCGCGTTGCCTTCATGGAAGCCGAATTGCGCGATGGCGAGGGCAAGCTGCTCGCCAAGCTGTCGACGAGCGCGATGCCGATGGCGATCCCGGCCGGCGGCGGCAATCTCGTGGACGCGGCAGCGAAGGAACAGCCATGACCGATGAAGTGCTGATCGAACGCCGCGGCCGGGCGCTGTGGCTGACGCTCAACCGGCCGCAGGCGCTGAACGCGCTGAACCGGCCGATGGCGCTCGCCATCCACCGCGCGCTGTTCGCCGCCAATGGTGATCCGGACATTGCCCATATCGTCATCGAAGGCGCTGGCGAGCGGGCGTTCTGCGCCGGCGGCGATGTCGCGTTGCTGGCGCGCGAGGGGCGGCAGGATCGCGCGCTGTTCGAAGGCTTTTTCCACGACGAATATCGCATGAACCAGGCGATTGCCCGGTTGCAGACGCCCTATGTGGCGATCCTCGATGGCGTGACGATGGGCGGCGGCGTCGGCCTCTCCATCCATGGCCCGATCCGGGTGGCGACGGAGCGCACGCTGTTCGCCATGCCGGAAACCGGCATCGGCCTCATCCCCGATGTCGGCGGCACCCATGCGCTGGCGCATTTGCCCGGCGAGATCGGCACCTGGGCGGCGCTCACCGGCGCGCGATTGCACGCGGCGGATTGCATGTACGCCGGCATCACCACGCATTTCGTGCCGGTCGAGCGGCTGGACGTGCTGCGCGAGCTGCTGGCGACGGCCGAGGAGAGCGCCGAGGAGATATTGCGCGCGCTCGACGCGCCGGCGGGCGACTCCAGCCTGGAAGCGCTGCGCGATGCGATCGATTTCCACTTCGGCCATGACAGTGTGGAGGCGATCCTCGACAGCCTCGATGCCGGGGACGAATGGGCGCAGGCCCAGGCGGCGACCATCCGCAAAATGTCCCCGACGTCGTGCAAGCTGACCCTGGCCGGGCTGCGCGACGGGCGCGGGGCGAGCATCGAGGACGCGCTGGTGCTCGAGTACCGCATGGTCTGCGAAATCCGCAACGGCCATGATTTCTTCGAAGGCGTGCGCGCACAACTGCTCGACAAGGACCGCAACCCGCGCTGGCAGCCGGCGACTTTCGGGGCAGTCACCGACGACGATGTGACCCGGCACCTGCGCGAGCCGGAGACGGGCGATCTGACCTTCGAATAGGGCCGCGACGGCGAAAGCGCCGCCGCCGTCAGGGCAATCCGAGCGCCGCGGCGATCGCGGCGGCAACCACCGGGATGGCAAGATAGCCGGGAATGCTGTGCGGGGTTTCGCCGCGATTTTCGACGTCACCGTGATTTTCGATGCTCGTCGAAAAGCGCGGCGGCAGCAGATCGCGCCCCAGGCTGATGAAATCGTCGGGATCGTGCGCATTCAGCCAGCGGCCGACGCCGGCGGGCGTGGCGAACGGCGTGCCCAGCGCCGATTGGACCGCGGCGAGCGACAGTGGCGACCCGAGCGTGACATAGAGCGGCACATCGGCCGGCGTGCCCCTGGCAGCCAGCGCGCGCAGCAGCTTGAAAGTGATGATGGTGCCGAGCGAATGCGTGACGAGGACGATCGGGCCGGGGGCGAGGAACGGTTCGACGATGGCATCGACGTGCCCGGCCACGCCGGGTTTCTTCAGATAATCATAGGCCTGGTCGAGCAGTCGCATGACGATGCTGCCGCGAAACGGCGAAATTCCTTCCAGCAACCGGGCAATGGCGTTGATGCGGCGATCCATCGGAAAGCCCTGCTCGACGGCGCCCTGGGCAACCAGGGCCGGATCGGCCGCCGCCAGGTTGATCTCGGCATTGCTGATCCCGGCGGCGGCGGCTTGTTCGGTGAGCGCGGCGGCAAGGAATTCGGCGCGACCGCTGTCGGCGACGGGATCGCCGCTCTGGGCCACGGCACCCCCGCGATTCTGCGCCAATTGATGCAATGTATCGCCATAATAGGGCTGATCGATGGCGATGCCGGCCAGCGCACCGGGCGACAGCGCCGAAGCCAGATCGCCGCTCCAGACGCTGCGCAGGTGATTGGCCGACAGCCCCTGTTGGTTGATGCCGTGAACGAAAACAAGCCGCATCAGGCTTCCTTCTCTGTGGATGGCGTTTCGGCAACAAAGCCCAGCAGGTCGGCAAGGCGGGGGCCGCCTTCCGGGGACAGGGTGGTGAAGGGTGCGCTGCGGCGCAGATGCGGCAAAATGCTTTCGAAGCCGGGGAAGGCGAGCGGATCGTCGGGATCGAGCAAATCCCAGCCGGCGGTCAAGAACGGCACCGCACCGGCAATGACGCCGGTTGCCGCCGGGGTAGCGGCGTGCAGCCAGTGCGGGCGGCCGTGCGCCGGCTCCTCCGACAGCGCGGGAAGTCGGGCGACAATCTGGCCGTTGGGCTGGCGGCTGGCGGGCAGCCCGGCCAGCAGCGCGATATCGAAGGGGATGGGTTGGTCGGCAAGGGCGAAACGCGCGGCGAGGCGCTTGATACTGCCGATATCGCCCATCGCATCGAAGCGCCAGGCAGTGAGGATGCCGAGCAAGGGATCGGGAAAGGCCGCCTGATCGAGGAAGCCGGCGAGATACAGCGGCGCCATGTCGGCCAGGGTTCCGGTGGCGAGCCGGGCAATCGCATCTTCCGTACTGGGGGCTTCTGCGTCGAACATCTTGCGGGCGATCAGCGAGATCAGGCCGCGATCGTCGACCCGGTGGGTGGTCAGGAACCCCGGGAAGGCGCACGTGGCGATCCAGTCGAACGATTGCAGCCGCGCCAGCAGCGGCAGCGGTTGCTGCAGCGTATCGGCCCCTTGCCAATAGGGGTTTGCAGCGCGCGCGCCGCTGTAATCGTCCCAGATCGGATGGCGCAGGCGATACAGCCCTTCCGCCAGATGCTCCACCGAGGCCGCGGCCGCGGCGCCGTCGCGGCCGTCGGCTGCTTTCGTCCGAAATGGCGTGTCGACTTGGCTTGCCAGCAACTGGCTCGGCGGCATGGCGAATTTGTTGAAGCTGGCTCCGACGATGGTCAGGCCGGCGGCCGTCTCGAAATGATCGGGTCGCCTTTCTTCCGCATAGCTGGCGATCTGGGCGGCGTGCGCGGTGGCGCGGGCAGTCGCGCGCGTGGCGACGGCGGCGCTATCGGCGGCGATGATTTCCACCAATGTCGGGCCGGTCGCCGCGGCAGCGTCAGCTTCCGGGTCGGCGGCGGCAGTCGGCGGCAGGTCGAAGTTCATGGGCTGCTGCGGCAGGCCGCGCATTTTCGGCACCGCGAGCGATTCGAAATTGGCGTCCGGATCGGGTGGCGGCTGCGATTCCAAATCCGCTTCCGCCGCGGCCTCACCGAAATCCTCCGACGCCTCGAACGCTTCTTCCGCTTCGACAGCTTCTTCTGCTTCCAATGCTTCGCCTGTCCCGAACGTTGCACTTCCCGCCTCTGTTGCGATCGGCGCGGGCTGCTGCTGCGGGGCAGCCGCCATCGGTTGCGGGCCGCGATTGCTCCAGCTGCCGCCCGGTGGCGGCTCGATCCGCGCCTGGCTGCTGACGCCCATCGTGGTGCCGACATCGCCCGGATCGGGCCAGGCGGCGGGCACGGGCGGCGGCGCCGGCGCGATTGCCCAGATCTGGCCGGCGGTTTCGAAATGCGGGGTGATTTCCGGTTGCAGGGCCACGCCGTAGCGGCCGGCGCGGACGGGAACCTCGCGCATCAGAAAGGTCGCGAGGCTGGCGCCGGTGATGGCGCCGGGCGGGCCGGCCGCCGGGTCGCTGGCACCGGCATGGGCCCCGGACAGGGCTTCGGTGAGCAGCGCCGAAAAAATGCAGCGCGCCTCCGCCGGCGTCGGGCCGGGGATCATATAGGCTGCCCGGGTTTCCGGGGCGGCGCGGAAGATATCGAGCTTGCGAATAGGCTGCGGAAGCGTGCCGCGCGGCAGGAGACCGGGCGCCGGCAGATTCACCGTTTCGGGGCTCGCGGCGATCGTGCGACAGGCGTCGGACAGGATGGCGAGTTCGGCGATGCCATATCGATCGAGCTGGGCACGCAATACGCGTACCGACAGCGTCTCATCCGCCGTCTGCCAATCGGACAGCAGCCAGCATTCGCCGCCAAGCGGTGTGGTAAGGCCATGGCCGGCAAAGAAAATCAGCGCGCGATCGATGCCGGCATTGCCAACCAGGCTGGCCAGCGCCGCAGAAACCCTGGCCAGGGTCACCGGCTCCTGCTCGTCCGTCAGGCAAAGCGTGGTGAAGCCGGCCGATGCCGCCCAGGCCGCGAAGGCGCGAGCGCCGTTGATGGCGCCGGGCAGCCAATCGAGCGGCGGTGCGTCGGCGGCGCCAATGGCAAGGCAGATGCGCCGCGAAATGACCATATCCTCCCCACCGCAACGCTATGCGCTGACGGCGATGATGGCAATGGAGCGCATCGGCGGCGCGCGGGGAAAATCGGTGCAATTTCAAGGCCTGGCCCTGGGGTTTCCCCACCGCCGACGGCCGAAGGGTCCGAATTGGTGCGAAAAACCGTTCCTGGCGCGCCTGGGCCATGGTCGCCAGCTTTGCGGCTGTGGCGTAGCGCCTCGCCGCTCGCCGCCGGGGGGAGGCATCTCGCCCCCGTCCTGCCTCGGCCAAAGCAATTGCCCAAATCGCCCCGGCGCCCTAGATGTGGCTCTCCCCGATCAGGCCCCTGTCCCGATGACGATCATCGCCCTTGCTTCCGATCATGCCGGCCATGCGCTGAAAGACGCGCTGGTGGCCGAGCTGCGTGGCCAGGGGCATGATGTGCTCGACCTCGGGCCCGACAGCGAGGCGTCGGTCGATTATCCGGATTATGGCGCGAAGCTGGCCGACGCCATTGCCGCGGGCCGGGCGGATCGTGGCATTGCGGTGTGCGGTTCCGGCATCGGCATTTCGATCGCGGTCAATCGCAATCCGGCCGTGCGCTGTGCGCTGGTGACGAGCGGCCTGATGGCGCG